>JBPCJV010000322.1:0-22137 GCA_051004925.1 Acidimicrobiales bacterium
GGCGAGGCCGATGCCGAGGCGTGGGGCCGCGCCCGCCTCCTGGGACCGGGCGCGTCGCGGGAGGCGGTTCTCGTCGTCGACGACCTCGAGGCACTCGACGGCGTCCCGGCCGCCGGCGCCGGCTTCCCGGCGCCCGTTCCCGACCCGTCCTGGGGCCTGGTCGTCGACGGCACCGACCCGGCGCGTGAGCGGGAGGTCGAGTCGTGGCTCACGGTGGGCAACGGCCGTACCGGCACCCGCGGGTCGCTCGACATGCCGGGGCCGACGTCGCTGCCGGCCCTGTACGTGGCCGGCATCTTCGGGTCGGACCCCGCCGGGCAGGCCGGGCCGGAGCTGGTCCGGGGGCCGGAGTGGACGACCCTGCAGGTCCAAGGCGATGCGGTCGCAGGGCGACGCCGCACCCTCGACCTGCGCCAGGGCATGCTCTTCGGTGAGTCGGACGGCTTCCGGTCGGCCCGGTACGCGTCGCTGGCCGACCGCCGGGTGCTCGTCCTCGAGTCGGAGGGCGCGGAGCCCGGAGAGGTCGCGGTGCCGGCGGTCACCGGCCCGGTGGAGGCGGTCGACGCCGCGGCCACCGGCCGGGGGGCCCACATCCGCGTGCAGGGCCGCAAGGGCGCCACGGTCTGGTTCGCCGTCTCGGACGTCGACGAGGGGGGCCGGGCCGTCCGGATCGTCGCCGTCGACCGTGACGGCCCGGCGCACGACGCGCTCACCCGGGCCGAGGCCCAGGGCGCCGGGGAGCTGCTGGCCCGGCACCGGCGCGCCTGGCGGGAGCGGTGGTTCGACGCCGACGTGGTGGTCGGCGGCGATCCCCAGGCCCAGCGGGACCTGCGCTTCGCCCTCTACCACCTGATGATCTCCGGCGACCCCGGGAGCGACCGGGCGCACATCGGGGCCAGGTAGCTGAGCGGGCCCGGCTACCGGGGCCACGTGTTCTGGGACACCGCGGTCTTCCTCCTGCCGTTCTTCATCTGGACCCATCCCCAGACCGCCCGGGCCCTGCTCGCCTACCGGCACCGCACCCTTCCCGCCGCCCGGGCCAAGGCCGCCCGCCTGGGCTATCAGGGCGCGCTCTACGCCTGGGAGTCGGCCGACACCGGCGAGGAGACCACGCCGGAGTTCGTGTGGCTGCCCGACGACACCCGGCTGACGATCCTCACCGGCGTGCAGGAGCACCACATCGCCGCCGACGTGGCGTGGGCCGTCCTGCAGTACTGGCAGGTCACGGGTGACGACGCCTTCGTCGAGGACATGGGCGCGGAGATCGTGATCGAGACGGCCCGGTTCTGGGCGTCACGGGTGGTCGCCGGCGACGACGACTTCCTGCACATCCGTGAGGTCATCGGCCCCGACGAGTACCACGAGGGCGTCGACGACAACGTCTACACCAACGTCATGGCCCGGTGGAACCTCGGGGCGGCGGCGACCGTCTGCGAGCTCGTCCCCACGCTCGACCCGCCGGCGTGGGAGGCCCTGAGCTCCCGGCTCGGCGTGGTGCCCGGCGAGGTGGAGGAGTGGCGGGCGGTGGCCGCCGAGCTGGTCGACGGCTTCGAACCCGACACGCTCCTGTACGAGCAGTTCGCGGGGTTCTTCGACCTCGAGAACGTACGGGCTGTCGACCTCGCTCCGCGGCCGTTCACCGGGGAGATGGTGGTGGGGGTCGACCACCTCCGCCACACCCAGGTGGTGAAACAGGCCGACGTGGTGATGCTGGCCCACATGCTCCCCGCCGAGGTGCCCGGCGACGTGGCCCTGGCCAACTACCGCTACTACGAGCCGCGCACCTGTCACGGCAGCTCGCTGTCGCCGGCGATCCACGCCGCGGTGGCGGCGCGGGTCGGTGCGCTCGAGGAGGCGGCCATCTACTTCGAGGCCGCGGCCAGCCTCGACCTGCGCGACAAGATGGGCAACGCGGCCAAGGGCGTGCACATCGCCACCATGGGGGGCCTGTGGCAGGCGGCGGTGTTCGGATTCGGGGGCGTTGCGCCCCAGAGTGACGGCGTGCGACCGCATGACGACTTCGTGCGCGTCGACCCCCGGCTGCCGCCGGCGTGGGAGAAGCTCGCCTTCCCGGTGCGGTGGCGGGGCACGCGCATCGACGTGGAGGCCACGGCCGACACCCTGCGGCTCCACCTCGACGGACCGGCCCGGGTGGCTGTCGGCGCCGCCGACCCGGTGCCACTCGACCACGGTTGCTTCGTGGCCTCGCGCCAGGGCGACGGTTGGTCGGCGTTGGAGCAGGCGGTCATGCTGTGACCATGGGAGAAGCCACGGACACCGACCTCGGCCACCTCGACGCGGTCATCTTCGACATGGACGGCGTCGTCACCGAGACGGCCACCGTCCACGCCGCGGCCTGGAAGAAGCTGTTCGACGAGTACCTGAAGGACCGGGCGGACAAGACGGGCGAGCCCTTCGAGGAGTTCGCCGAGGCGTCCGACTACGAGCGCTACGTCGACGGCAAGAACCGCTACGACGGGGTGAGGAGCTTCCTCTCGTCCCGGGACATCACCCTGCCCGACGGCACTCCCGACGACCCGCCCGACCGCGAGACGGTGTGCGGGTTGGGCAACCGCAAGGACAGGTACTTCAACGCCTGGGTCGACGAGCACGGAGTCCGGGCCTTCGAGACCACCGTGCGCCTGATCGAGCACCTGAAGAAGCGTGGCGTCAAGGTGGCGATCGTCACCTCAAGTCGCAACGCCGACATCGTGCTGGCCGCGGCCGGGGTGGCCGACCTGTTCGAGGCCAAGGTCGACGGCCTCGACGCGGCCGAGCTGGGACTCGCGGGCAAGCCCGACCCGGCCACCTACCTCAAGGCCGCGGAGAAGCTCGGGGTCGACCCGGCAAAGGCCGCCGTCGTGGAGGACGCGCTGTCCGGCGTGGAGTCCGGCAGTCGAGGGGGGTTCGGGCTCGTCGTGGGCGTCGCCCGGGGTGGCCAGGGCGAGAGCCTGCTCGAAGCCGGCGCCGACGTGGTGGTCGAGGACATGGGCGAGTTCCCGCTCGGCGAATGACCGCCGTCGACGTCCCCCCGGTGCCCGAGCCGCCCCCTGAGCGGGGTGCCGTGCCCACGGCCGCCCGTCAACTGGGCGACGCCATACGCGCCCGGGCCACCGACATCGAGGCCGCCGGGCGGCTGCCCGGCGAACTGGTCGCCGATCTGCGGGCCACCGGCGTGTTCGGCATGTGGCTTCCCCGTGAGCTGGGGGGCGCCGAGGCGTCGCCCGACGACGTGGTCGACGCCATCGAGGCGCTGGCCGCGGCCGACGGCTCAACCGGGTGGTGCGCGGCGGTAGGGGTCGGTACCAACGCCCTGGGCGCCTACCTGCCCGAGGACGGGGCCCGGGACATCTTCAGCTCCCCCGCCACCGTCACGGGTGGGTCGTTCAACCCGTCGGGACAGGCCACCGTCACGGCCACCGGGCTGCGCGTCTCCGGCTGCTGGGGCTTCGGCAGCGGTGTCCGGCACAGCGACTGGATGGGCGGGGCGTGCGTGGTCATGGATACCTCGGGGGCGCCGGTCATCCTCGAGAGCGGCCGTCCCGACGCCCGCATGGCGTTCTTCCGCACCGCCGACGCCACCATCGTCGACACCTGGCACGTCTCGGGCCTGCGGGGAACGGGCAGCGACGACTTCGCGGTGACGGACCTGGACATCCCCCTGCGCCACACCATGGCGTTCGCCTTTCAACCGTGGCCCGGCGGTTTCCTGTGGCGCATGCCCCCGATGGCGCTGTTCTTCGCCCCGATGGCCGCGGTGCCGCTGGGCATCGCCCGGTCGGCCATCGACGAGCTCGTGCGCCTGGCCGCAGAGAAGACGCCGTACCGCAGCAGCCGCCGCCTGGCCGAACGCGACGTCGTGCAGTCGATGGTGGCCCGAGCCGAGGCCGCGGTGCGATCGGCGGGCGCCTTTCTCCGGGAGGCCCTCGACGAGGTGCACGCCGAGGCCCGGCGCGGCAACGACGTCACCATGAGGCAGCGGGCGCTCGTGCGCCTGGCGGTGGTCAACTCGGCCCAGGCGGGGGTCCTCGCCGTCGACCTGTGCGCCGAGGCCGCGGGGTCGACGTCGCTGTTCACGACCAGCCCGCTGCAACGTCATCTGCGCGACGTACAGGCGGTGCGTCAGCACGTGGTGCTGGCCTTCCCCGGCCTGGAGACGGTCGGCCGGGTCCTGCTCGGCCTGGAGCCCGACACTCCCCTGCTGTGAAAGGAGTCTGCGCGCCGTCTGACCTCTCGCGGGCCGTACGATCGGGCTCGTGACCCGTCCCATCGCCACCCACCCGAACTTGTCGCGCTCGACGACGTACGCCGTCGTTCATCGCGACACGAACGAGGGTGGGGAGTGATCGGGCCCGGCGCAGTCGCGCCTTCGTTCACCCTGCCCAACGCCACCACGGGGGAGCCCGTCACCGATCCATGGCAGGGCGGGCGGACCGTGGTGGTGTTCTTCAAGGTCACGTGCCCGGTGTGCCGGATGGTCGCGCCGAAGGTCACGGCCCTGGCCGACGGCGGCGCCGTGGTGGTGGCCGTGGGCGAGGACCCTCCCCCCGCGCTGTTGCGCTACTCGCGCGAGCACTCCCAGCAGGTGCCCACGGTGAGCGAGGCCGCCCCCTACGAGGTGTCGTCGGCCTACGGGGTCTCCACGGTGCCGACCCTGTTCGTGGTGGAGCCCGACGGTGTGGTGTCCGACGCCGTGGGCGGTTGGGACCGCGACCGCTGGAACGCGGTGGCGGCCACGTTCGGCGTGCCGGCCATCTCGACCGAGGGCGACGGCCTCCCCATCTTCCGCCCCGGCTGAGGAAGCCGCAACGTCCACTGACCCGGTCGGGTCAGCACGACATTCAGACGGGTGGGGGCGCGGGCTCCGCCGCCGGAGAGACCAGTTCGTCGGTAATCGGGTCGTTGAAGGCCTCGGCCAACTCGGGGCGGAGGACACGCAGGGCGATCACCAGGGCGGCGAAGACGATGGCGCAGCCGGCCGTGACCGGGCGGATGCCGAAGCGGTCGTCGAGCACGCCCTGCACGACGGCGCCCACCGGGTAGACCGTGCCCAGGGCCACCATGTACAGGCTGAGGATTCGGGCCCGGTAGGCGGTGGGCGCCCGCAGCTGCACCACCGTTCCGAGGCCCGAGAGCACGCTGATGTAGGTGGCGCCCACCACCACGAGGGCGGCGGTGGCGAGGGCCAGCGTCGGCGCAAGGGCGTAGGCCACCACGGCGGCGGCCACCGCCACCAGGCTGGTCTGGAGGGCCCGGCGCCGGCCGTAGCGCCGGGCGATCGGAGCCAGGGCCAGGGCGCCCGCCACCGCCCCCACGCCCTGGGCGGTGACGAGGACCGCCGTCCCGGTGTCGCCGCTGTCGAAGAGCTCGAGGGCCACCGCGGGGATGAGGGCGATGAACGGCGACACCAGGAAGGCGGTCACGGCGATGGCCATGATCGCCAGTCGGCAGCCCGGCTCGGCCATCGCCGCCCGCATGCCGGTGACGATGCGCCGGTGCAGGCTGCCGCCCTCGGTGTCGGGCGAGGGAGGGGGGATGCGGACGAAGAGGAGGGCGACCATCACCGCCACGAAGGAGGCGGCGTTGACGGCGAAGGCCAGCGTGTAGGAACCCACGGCGAGCACCAGCCCGGCCAGGGCCGGCCCCACCACCCGGCCCAGGTTGTACTGGGCCGACGACAGCGAGATGGCGCCGAGCAGGTCCTCGCGCGGCACCAGGTCGGGGAGGATGGCCTGGTAGGCCGGGAAGCCCAGGGCGGCCATGGTGCCGCCGCCCAGCACCAGGAGGATGACGGCCCCGGGCGTGGCATGGCCAGTGGCGGCCAGCACGGCCAGCAGGGTGGCGAAGACGATCTCCCCCAGGGTGGTCCCGAGGAGCCAGCGGCGGCGGTCGACGCGATCGGCCATGGCCCCGCCCACGGGCGACAGCAGGCCGATGGGCAGGAAGGCGGCCGCGGCGGCGAGGCCGGTCCAGCCCGCCTGGCCCGTCTCGGCGGTGACGAAGACGCCGACCGCCACCGTCTGCATCCAGGAGCCGATGTTGGAGAAGAGGGCCGCGCTCCACAGCAGGGCGAAGTCCCGCCGCCGCAGGGGCCGCAGCGACGCCATCGCAAAGAGGCCCTTTCTCGGTGGCGCCTCGCTCACCCGCCGGAGGGATCGGTGGGCGTGCCGTACCGGGCCTCGAGCTCGTAGTGGTGGTCGAGGTCGACGATCCGGTTGAAGTCGTCGAAGGTGGTCACCAGGTCGAGGTTGTCGCGCAGTGTCCCCTCTTCGGCCAGGATCCCGTAGGCCTGGGCCAGGGCCCGGGCCGCGGCGAACAACCCGGTGAGGGGCGAAACGACGAGGTCGTGGCCCACGGCCGACAGCTCCGCCGGCGTGAGCAGCGGGGTGCGCCCCGCCTCGATCATGTTGGCCACCCGCACCACCCCCTGGGTGGCCGCCGTGACCTCCTCCAACTCGGCCACCGACTCGGGGGCCTCGACGAACACTGCGTCCACGCCGAGGGCGGCGGCGGCCCGGGCGCGGGCGATGGCCTCGTCCAGTCCCACCGCGGCCCGGGCATCGGTGCGGGCCACGACGAACAGGCTGTGGCGGTGCTCCACGGCGGCGGCCAGCTTGGCCAGCCACTCCTCCCGCGGCACCACGGCCTTGCCCGCCATGTGCCCGCACTTCTTGGGCCACACCTGGTCCTCCAGGAAGATCCCGGCGGCCCCGGCGGCCTCGAACAGCTCGACGGTGCGGATGGTGTTGAGGGCGTTGCCGTGGCCGGTGTCGCCGTCGACCACCACCGCCGCCTCGGGGACCCGTCCGCACACCCGGCGGGCCACTTCGGCCATCTCGGCCTGGGCCAGGTACCCGAAGTCGGGAAGGCCGAGAAGGGTGGCGGCGGTGGCGTAGCCGGACAGGAAGAGCACCTGGTGGCCGGCGGCCACGGCCAAGCGGGCCGAGAGGGCGTCCCACACTCCCGGCATGAGCACCGGGCCGGTCGCCAGCAGCTGGCGGATGCGTTCTCCGTCCACGGCCGTCGAGCGTAGGGGAAGGATCGGCGCTCGGGGTCAGCTCCGGGTGGGCAAGGTGAGGGTCAGGTCGCTGATCTCGACGACGAAGTCGTCGTTGGTCGAAGGCAGCCAGCTGGCGTAGACGAGCAGGAGGTCGATGACGAATGCCACGGCACGGCGGCCGAACGTGGCGAGAAGCATGCGCCGATCTTCTAGCCGGTCGGGTCGGCCCCTGCTTCGTCGAGCACCTGCGCAAGCGTGTTCCACGAAAGGGTGGCGCACTTGATGCGCACCGGGAACTTCACCACCCCGCGCAGGGCGGCCAGGTCGCCGAGGTCGACCTCGGGATCCGGGGCCACCGCCTCGGTGATCTCCCGGCCCTCGCCGTCGAGGCGGCTCTCGTGGATCGACATCATGGCCTTCACGGCGCGCATGACGGCCCGGCTCTCCTCGACCGTGCGCCCCTTGACCGCGGCCGACATCATCGATGCCGACGACTGGCTGATGGAGCAGCCCTGCCCGCCGACCTTGACGTCGTGCACCCGCTCGCCGTCGAAGTCGACCCACACGACGATCTCGTCGCCACACAGCGGGTTGAAGCCCTCGGCCCTGTGGACGGGAGGGCTGGGTAGCTCGCCCCGGTTCCGGGGGTTGCGGTAGTGGTCGAGAATGATCTCTCGGTAGAGGTCTTCCAGTACGGCCAAGAGTTCTCCTATGCAGGGCTACGCAGGGCTATGCCGGCGCGAAGAGGTCGGACGCGGCCACGAGGGCGTCGCTCAGGGTATCCACGTCGGCCTCGTCGTTGTAGACGTAGAACGAGGCCCGGGCCGTGGCGCCCACACCCAACCGGCGCATGAGGGGCTTGGCGCAGTGGTGGCCGGCCCGCACACAGACCCCGGCCTGGTCGAGCACCTGCGACAGGTCGTGGGGGTGGATGCCGTTGTAGGTGAACGAGACCACACCGCCCCTGGCGGTCACGTCGGAGGGGCCGAACACCTGGAGGGCGTCGCCGTGGCGCTCGGCCAGCGTGGCCAGGGCGTAGGAGGTGATGGCCATCTCGTGCTCGCGGACGGCGTCCATGCCGACGCCGTCGAGCCAGGCCACGGCCGCCCCCAGACCGACCGCCTCCGCGATCGGGGGGGTACCGGCCTCGAACTTCCACGGCAGCTCGTTGGGCAACCAGCCGTCGAGACGGACGTCGCGGATCATCTCCCCGCCGCCCAGGAAGGCGGGCATCGACTCCAGCAGTTCCTCCCGGCCCCAGAGCACGCCGATGCCGGTGGGGCCGCACATCTTGTGGCCCGAGAAGGCCAGGAAGTCGCAGCCGAGGTCGGCGACCCGGGTCGTCATGTGCGGCACGTACTGGGCCCCGTCGACCAGCACCACGGCCCCTACGGCGTGGGCGGCGTCGGCCAGCCGGCGCACCGGGTTGATGGTGCCGAGGACGTTGGACGCCGCCGTCACCCCCACCAGGCCCACACCGTCGAGAAGGCGGTCGAGGTCGGTGAGGTCGAGGCGCCCGTCGTCGTCGACCCGGAGGTAGCGCAGCTCCACGCCGCGCTCCTCGGCGAGCATGAGCCAGGGCACGAGGTTGGCGTGGTGCTCCATCTCGGTGAGCAGGATGGCCTTGCCGGGCCCTAGGCCCGAGCGGCCTTCTGCGCGGGAGACACCGTTCGAACGGCCCCAGGAGTGGGCCACCAGGTTGATGGCCTCGGTGGCGTTCTTGGTGAAGACCACGCCTCGGGGCGAGGGGGCGCCGATGAACCGGGCGACGGCCAGACGGGCGGCCTCGTACCGGGCAGTGGCGTCCTCGGCCAGCCCGTACACGCCACGGTGCACGTTGGCGTGGTGGCACTCGTAGTACTCCTGCATGGCATCCAGGACGGCGCGGGGCTTCTGGGAACTGGCCGCGGAGTCGAGGAACACGAGGGGCCGCCCGTCCCTGGTCTGGCACAGGATGGGGAACTCCTTGCGGATGGCGGTTACGTCGAGCGCCATGCGTCGTATCCCTCCTGCTCCAGCCGCTCGGCCAGCTCCGGCCCGCCGCTGGCCACGATGCTCCCGTCGACCAGCACGTGGACCACGTCGGGCTGGAGGTAGCGGAGGATGCGCTGGTAGTGGGTGATGACCAGCACGCCGAGGTCGGGCCGGTCGGTGCGGACCTCCTGCACCCCCCGCGCAACCACCTGGAGGGCGTCGATGTCGAGGCCTGAGTCGGTCTCGTCGAGCACGGCGAACTCGGGCTCGAGGATGGCCATCTGGAGGACCTCGTTGCGCTTCTTCTCACCGCCGGAGAAGCCCTCGTTCACGTAGCGGTCACCGAAGGAGGGGTCCATGTCGAGCCGCCTCATCCAGTCCATGATCGCCAGGCGCAACTCGAGCACCGACAGGTCGATTCCCTTGCGGGCCGAGAGGGCCTGACGGAGGAACTGCACCACCGAGACGCCCGGGATCTCCTCCGGGTACTGGAACCCCAGGAAGATGCCGGCCTTGCCCCGCACGTCGGTGGCCCAGCTGGTGACGTCGTCGCCCTTGAACAGCATGTGCCCCGATGTGACCTGGTAGTCGGGGTGGCCGAGCAGGGTGTTGGCCAGGGTGGACTTGCCCGACCCGTTCGGACCCATCAGGGCGTGGACCTCGCCCGCCTTCACGGTGAGGTCGACGCCCTTGAGGATCTCGGTGCCCTCGGCGGCGACGTGCAGGTCCTCGATCGTGAACAGGTCGGCGCTCATCTTCACTATCCTATTACCACTACCGCCGTAGTGGAAATAGGATGCGAGGTTCGCGGCTGCGGGCCACTACGCTCCCGCCGATGTCAGAGCCGGGCGCATGGACGGGCGGCAGTTCGGTGCTGGGCCAGGCCGGCGTCACGCTGGTGGAGGGCTCGGCGTTCTGCATCTCGGGGCGCAACGGCGACATCGGGCTGGGTCTGGCCCACGGGTTGTTCTTCCGCGATACCCGCTTCCTGTCCCACTGGGCCCTGCGCGTGAACGAGGCCGGAGCGGAGGGCCTGGCGGTCGACAGCACCGCCCCGTTCTCGGCCACGTTCGTGCTGCGGGCCCAGCCCCCCCAGGGGCGGGCCGACAGCACCCTGGTCGTGTTCCGGCACCGGTACGTGGGCCGGGGGATGCGCGAGGACCTGGTCATCTTCAACTACGCCGAGGAGCCTGCCTACTGCTCGGTGGAGCTCGACGTCTACGCCGACTTCGCCGACCTGTTCCGGGTCAAAGAGGGGCGGATGGCCGCCGGCGGCGAGGTCACCGTGGAGAGCGACCGCACCAGCCTGCTGTTTCTCTGCCGCAAGGGACAGGTGCGCAAGGGGGTTCGGGTGACCCTGAGCGAGCCGGCCACGACCGTCGGCCACCAGGCCACGTGGGAGGTGATCGTCCCCGCCCGGGGCAGCTGGAGCACCTGCCTCCAGGTGTCGCCCGTGATCGAGGACGAGGAGGTGGAGCCCCGGTACCTGTGCGGCCAGCCCGTGGAGCGGGCCATGCCGCAGCGCCGGCTCGAGCAGTGGCGGCGTGACGTCCCCGCGGTCGACACCGACTACGAGGAGCTGCGGGCCGTGGTCGTGCGCAGCGCCGAGGACCTCGGCGCCCTGCGCATCTTCGACCCCGACTACCCCGAGCGCGCGGTGGTCGCCGCCGGCGCGCCGTGGTTCATGACCCTGTTCGGGCGCGACTCGCTGCTCACGTCGATGATGGCCCTGATCGTCGACCCCGACCTCGCCCTCGGCGTGCTCCAGACCCTCGCCCGCTTCCAGGGCACCGAGGTCGACGCCCGCAACGACGAGGAGCCGGGTCGCATCCTGCACGAGATGCGCTTCGGCGACGCTCCCGGCTTGTCCCTCGGCGGGGGCCAGGTGTACTACGGCTCGGCCGACGCCACCCCCCTGTTCGTCATGCTCTTGGGCGAGCTGCGGCGCTGGGGCCTGGCCCGCGAGGTGGTCGACTCCCTCCTTCCCTCGGCCGACAAGGCCCTGGCCTGGATCACCGACTTCGGCGACCGTGACGGCGACGGCTACGTGGAGTACCAGCGGTCGTCCGACCGGGGGATCGCCAACCAGGGGTGGAAGGACTCGTGGGACGCCATCCGGTTCGCCGACGGCCGCCTGGCCCGGCCGCCGGTGGCCCTGTGCGAGGTGCAGGGCTACGTGTACGCCGCCTTCCTGGCCCGGGCCCACTTCGCCGACGAGGCCAACGACGAGGCCACGGCCACCCACTACCGCACCCGGGCGTCGGACCTGAAGACGGCGTTCAACCGCGACTTCTGGCTCGAGGAGCGGGGCTGGTACGCCATGGGCCTCGACTCCGACAAGTTGCCCATCGACGCCCTGGCGTCGAACATGGGCCACTGCCTGTGGACGGGCATCGTCGACGAGGAGCGGGCGCAGTTGGTCGCCACCCAGCTGCTGGCCCCGGAGATGTTCAGCGGATGGGGCATCCGCACCCTCGCCGAGTCGATGACGGGCTACAACCCGGTGAGCTACCACAACGGGTCGGTGTGGCCCCACGACAACGCCATCATCGCGGCCGGGCTCATGCGCTACGGGTTCGTCGACGAGGCCCACCGGGTGATCATGGCCATGCTCGACGCGGCCGAGGGCCAGGGCCACCGCCTGCCCGAGCTGTTCGGGGGCCTCAGTCGCCAGGAGGTTCGCTTCCCGGTCTCCTACCCCTCGTCGTGCTCGCACCAGGCCTGGTCGGCGGCCACGCCGCTGCTGTTCCTGCGCACCCTCCTGCGCCTCGACCCGTGGGTGCCCCACGGGAAGGTGTGGCTCGACCCCGTGCTGCCCGACCGCATCGGGCACCTCCGCGTCGACCGCATCCCCCTCGGCGGGCGCCGCGTCACCGTCGAGGTCGACGGCGACGAAGTGAAGGTTGAGGGCCTGCCCCCCGAGGTCGAGTGGGTCCGCCACCCTCGCAAGCCCCTGACCGGCTGAGTCTCACCAGCCCCGGTCGGCCCACTCCTGGAGGTGGGGGCGCTCGGTCCCGATGGTGGTGTCGTCGCCGTGGCCCGGCATCACGACCGTGTCGTCGGGGAGGGGACCGAACAGGCGCGTCTCGATCGACCGCATGATCGTCGGGAAGTCGCTGTGGACGAACCTGGTGGCGCCGGGCCCGCCGGGGAACAGGGTGTCCCCGCTGAGCAGCACAGGTGAGCCCTCGACCACGAAGCACAAGGAGCCGGGCGTGTGGCCCGGCGTGTGGACGCTGCGCAGGACCACGTCGCCGACCTCGAACGTCTCGTCGTCGCCGATCACGAAGTCGTGGTCGGCCAGCATGGCCACGTCACCGGCGCCGATACCCACCCGGTAGCCGGCGGCCCGCACCGCGGACACGGCCTGGATGTGGTCGCGGCGGCCGTGGGTCGTGAGCACCTTGGTGACGCCGAGGCGCCGGCACATCCCGAGGACGACGTCGGCCTCGTTGGCCGCGTCGACCAGCACCGACTCGTGCGTACGACGGCACTGCACGACGAACACGTTGTTGTCGATCGGGCCCACCACGGCGCGCGTGATCTCCACCCGGTCGTCCCGGTAGTGCAGCGACGGGTCGGCCATGGGTGGAGTATGCCCGGGGTGCCTCCGCCCCGTGAACCATGCCTCCGCCCCGTGAACCACGCCTCCGCGGCGATAGCCTCGTCTCATGGGGTTGATCCTGGGGTTCCTGGCTGTGGCCCTGGTGTTCGTCATCGCCGCGGTGGTCGTCGGGCGCGAGGCGCGACGGCTGGCGGCCAAGGCGCCCGGGAGGGTGTTCGAGTTCGAGGACGCGGTCACCTGGGTATGCGACCACGTCGACGACGACGTGTCGGCCGTCCTCAGCCCCGACGACGTGCGCCGCATCCTGAACTGGCACCTCGAGTACTTCCGCATCAAGGGGGTGTCGTCCAACGGCGCGTCGCCCAAGGCGGTGGGCCCGGTGGTCGTGAGCGGGGCCGAGACCGTGGACTTCGTCCTGCGGCGGGCCGAGGCCGACGGCATGGACTACACGCCCTCCCAGGTGCACGCAGTCCTCGACGCCCAGATGACCTATCTGGAATCGATCGGGGCGGTGGGCCCGGTCAGCGAGCCCGACGAGTAGCACGGTCGTAGGCCGGAGAACTCGAAAAACCTCCCCCCAACGGTGGCCGCGATGTGGTTTCATATGCCTACCGAGGAAAGGAGGTGGTCCAACTGAGCGACTGTTGTCTTGGGACCTCGGAGGTGGCTGTCCGCTAGCCGGCAGCTGGACCCGGCTGGCAATTCCCGCCAGCCATCGCCCGAGCAGCGGCCGGGAGTTGGTCCCCCCCGGTTCGGTTCGCTTGGTTCGGGTCTCTGATCCAGCATTTCTCGTCCAGGGGGCGCGCTCGTGCGCCCCCTGGGCGCGTCCCCTCCGTCGCCACGGCGGCAACGGAGCCGCCACGCGGTGCAATGGGGTCCCGGCTCGGCCTATGGTCACTGACCGACGGTTCGAGTACCCGGCCCGTCAGCACTGCTTCAACAGCACCGATCTGGAGGTGCGGACGTCGTGGACACCCCGATCACCTCGGGCCGCCTGCGCCTGGCCGCTCACGTCTCCCGGCCCTCGAAGCCGGCTGGTGATCCTCCCCCCGGGCTCGTCCTGTGCCACGGCTTCCCCACCGACCCGGGCGGGGCGGCGGCCCTGGCCCAGACCTACCCGGAACTGGCCGACCACCTGGCGGCCGACAGTGGGTGGGTCGTGCTCACCTTCAACTTCCGGGGCGCCGGCACGTCGGAGGGCGACTTCTCCCTGGGTGCCTGGCTCGACGACCTGCGAGCGGCCGTCGACCACCTCATCAGCTCCGAGTCGGTCTCCGGTGTGTGGTTGGCCGGCTCCAGCACCGGGGGGGCCCTGGCCATCTGCGAGGCGGCCGAGGACGAGCGGGTCAGAGGAGTGGCCTGCCTCGCGGCGCCCGCCACCTTCGCCGACTGGGCCGAGGAGCCGGAAACCCTCCTCGCCCACGCCCGGGCCGTCGGGGTCATCTCCGATCCCGCCCACCCTCGCGACCTCCTGGGCTGGACCCGGGAGCTCATCGAGATCGAACCGCTCGCCGTCGTGGCCAAGATCGGTCCTCGACCCCTGCTCATCGTCCATGGCAGCGACGACGAGACGGTGCCGCTCGACGCGGCCCGCCTGCTGGTCGACGCGGCCGGCGAGGGCGCCGAGCTGCGGGTGGTGACCTCGGCCGGCCACCGGCTGCGCCACGACCCCCGGGTCGTGGCCATCCTCCTGGGCTGGCTCGAACAGATGGCCGCCGCCGAAGCCTGAAACCCTGGGGATTCTTTACGCGATTTCCAACATGGGTTGTTGGAGATCGCGTAAAGAACAGGGTGGGGGGCGGCGTCGGCCCCGGGCGGACACCATCGGCGGCATGGTGAATCGGAACGCGGGGTCGTCGAGCAGCTGCAGGCACCGGTCGAGGCCGGCCTGCGTCACCACGCCGAAGTTCACCAGCTCGTCCCCGACGCCGGCGAGATGCGCCCGCTCGACCGAGGCGACGATGGACCCGCCGCTCACCGGGGCCACGTGCGCACTGGCGGCGACGTCGACGAGTCCGAGGCGCCGGAGACGTCGGGGCAGGCCCCGGGCCCAGTCCCCGTCCTCCCGCAGCTCGCGCAGGAGCTCGGAAAACCCCGACCGCACCCCGTGGACGAGGCGCTGGTCGGGTGTCGCCCCCTCCGGGCACGGAGGCAGGACCAGCTCCAGGTCCTCGACGACCAGCCAGCCGCCGGGAACCAGCGCCGACGCCAGCCGGGCCAGGAGGTCTCCCCGATCGGGCAGGTGTCCCAGGACGAGGCGCACGTGGATGCCGCGAAAGCTCCCGGTGGGCAACGGGTCGACGACGAGGTCGTGCCGCACCACCGACAGGTTCGGACGCGGGTCGGGCGGCATCAGGCTCGGGTCGATGTCGGTGGCCAGCACCGAACCGGTCGGGCCGACGCGGTCGGCCAGCCAGCCGGCCACACTGCCGCCTCCGGCCCCGACCTCCCAGCAGTGCCAACCGGGGCCCACGCCGGTCCTGACCAGGTGGCGGCGGCTCACCGAGTCGTACGCCGCCTCGAGACCCGCGAAGGGGACCTCAGCGCCGGCTTCCGTGCCGGCATCGGGGAGGCAGGTGGCCACGACTCCATCCCTCCGTCGCGCTCAACGCCGGGGCGTGGGGAAGAACCAGCCCGACAGGATGGCCATGGTGCGGCCGACATCGCGGCCGGGGTCGTCCTCGGGGCGGGCCGCGGCCGACGATGCCTCGTCGGAACGGCAGGGCCGCGCCTTGACGCGACGCCCGACCTTGCCACGGCGGACACGTGGTACCTCCGCCTCGTGTGGCTTCGCCTCCGGCGAGGGCGCCGGCCCTCTGCTCCGGATGGCCGGCTCCATTCCGACGGGGCCCGTGCCCAACCTGTCGACGAGGACCTCGGTGATCATGGTCGCCGCACCGACGGAGGTGTGGGTGCTCTCGAACCGGGTGACATCTGGTGCAAATCGCCGCATCTGCCCATCTCCTTGCTGTACGCCCGTCCAAACTGTTCTTGCATGTAGAGAGCCCACCAGGGCCGCCCAGATACATGCGAAAAACATCTACCGGTCGCCGCGGCCCAGGCGGCATGCCCGCGCCCCAAGCGTTTCTTGTCACGCTGGGCGACCTCAGAGGTCGTTCAGCGCGACACGAACGGAGTGGTCGATCGCCGCCGCGACCGCCTGGGCTGCGGCACGTGGGTCGGCGGCCTCGGTGAGCCAGCGGACCACGACGAAGCGACGGGCCCCGGCGTCGACCATGGCCGGCACCGTCTCGGGCGTCACGCCGCCGGTGACGAACCACGGCACCGTCGCATGGGCCGAGGCGAAGCTCAGGTAGCCGAGACCCGTCCCGGCGCGGCCCGGCTTGGTGGGAGTGGGGTTCACCGGGCCGGCCGACAGGTAGTCGACGGGCGCGGAGGCGGCGGCGTCGAGCTCGGCGGGGACGTGGGTCGAGAACCCCACCAGCGCCGAGGGGCCCAGGATGCGCCGGGCCAGCGCGGGTGGGGCGTCGTCCTGGCCGACGTGCACGCCGTCGGCTCCGACGTCGAGGGCCAGGTCCGGCCGGTCATTGAGCACGAACGGCACGCCGAGGTCACGACAGACAGCCAGCGCCACGCGGGCACGAGCGGCCAGGGCGCGGGCCTCAAGGTGCTTGTCGCGGAGCTGCACGACGTCGACGCCGCCCTCGATGCACGAGGCGAGGAACGAGGCCAGGTCGGGGCGGTCGGACGTGCACAGGTAGAGCCGGCGCCCGCCCATGAAGGACGCGCCCATCAGCCCCCGGCCACGGCCTGGACCAGCTCGAGGCGGTCGCCCTCGACGAGCACGGTCGTGGCCAGGTCGCGCCGGCCGACGGGCTCGCCGTTGCGCTCGACGAGGACCCACTTTCCCCCGAGCCCGAGCGCGTGCAGCAGATCGTCGACCGTGGCACCGTCGACCAGCTCGACGGAGTCGCCGTTGGCCGTGACCGTCACCCTTGCGACGGTAGTCGCGCGCCACGACGACCAAGAGGCCGCCCCTAGCCGCCGCGGACCCGCACGACCAAGCGGTTCACACCGATGATGCCGCCGATCTCGGCGCCGATGTCGAGCACCTCGAAGGTCGCCAGCCAATCGGGGATGGGCGGGATGGGAATCTGGCTGATGGCATGACGGAAAGCCTCGTCGAAGTCGAAGGCGTTGGAGTAGCCGACGGCTTCGGAGAAGCCCTGGTCGGCCGGGAGGACCATGCCCTTGACCCCGGGGCTGAGCTCCTCGACCTCGACCGCCATCTCTCCCCCGGCGTGATGGAGGATCACCGTGTCGCGCATGATCCCGACGTCGAAGACCTCCTGGTACTCGTAGTCGACGGGGATGAGGATGCATCGGACGCCGGGGGGGACGTGCCAGGTGGCGATGAAGGCGGGAGGCTCGACGGTCAGCAGACTCCGCTCAAGGGCGATGACATGACATCCGTCGGGTTTCTGGCCGGTGATGCGCACCAGAAGCGAATCGCCGATCTGGTACGCCTTGGCCCCGGTGACAGCCGCGAGCTCCTTGCCGGTGTGTTCCATTGTCGCTCTCCTCCAGTCCGGTGGGATCTGATCTTGCCCTACCTACCGCACCGAGGAAAGGGCCACTCAGCTTTCCCAGCGCGGCCGGCCCCGATACCGGCCTCGTCCTCGCCGGCTCGCGGAAGCCGCCACGTGTTGGTGCCCGTCGGCTTCGGTCATCCGCGGCATGCGACAATTCTGCGGGGGTCCCACCCTGCGACCGGAGGATGCTGTGGGCGACGTCCTGACCAGGGTGTACCGCAAAGGCGTGCTCGAGGCCGAAGGCTTCGCCGTCGCCGACGTCTCCGAGCATCTCGAACGGCCCGACACGGTCGTGTGGGTCGACTTCTGCGCCCCCTCGAAGGAGCAGCTCGCCGAACTGGCCGACGAGCTCGGCCTGCACGAGCTGGCCGTGGAGGACGCCCTCGGCCCCCACCAGCGCCCGAAGGTCGACCGCTACGACACGCACCTGTTCCTGTCGTGCCATTCGGTGCGGCTGGAGGCCGGCCAGAGCCGCCTCGAGGACACCGAGGTCGACGCCTTCGTCAACGAGCGCTGGCTGATCACGGTCCGCAAGGGCGACGCCTTCCCCATCGACCCCGTGCTCGAACGCTGGGACCGCTCCTCCGACCTGGCTGCCCTTGGCGTGGGCTACCTCGTGTACGGCCTCCTCGACGTGATCGTCGACACCCACTTCGACGCCGTCACCGTGTTCGACGACTACTACGAGGAGGTGAGCGAGAACATCTTCGCGGAAAAGCCCCTCGACCCCACCGGGCAGCGGCGCTGGTTCGAGATGCACCGCGCCCTGGTCGCCTTCCACCGCCTCGTCGTTCCCATGCGCGAGGTGGTGAGCGGCCTCATGAGGCGCGAGCACACGGCCGTCGCCCCGGAGCTCTACCCCTACTTCCAGGACGTGTACGACCACATCCTACGGGTGACCGAATCGTCGGACTCGCTTCGCGAGCTGGTGGGCACCATCGCCGCCACCAACCTGAGCCTGCGCGACTACCACCAGAACCAGATCGTGAAGAAGGTCAGCGGTTGGGCGGCCATCATCGCCGTGCCCGCCCTGATCACCGGGTACTACGGGATGAACGTCCCCTACCCGGGGTTCGCCCAGGAGTGGGGGTTCGTGGCGTCCACGGTGGTCATGGTCTCCGCATCGGGCGGTCTCTACCTGGTCTTCCGTCGCCGCGACTGGCTCTGATGGCCACCGAGGACGACGTCCGCCGGATCTCGCTGTCGCTCCTCGCCGCTTTCGAGGCGGCCGAGCGTGGAGAGGGGCCGCGTTAGGCCTCGTCGCCGGCCAGCGGAGGCGCCGCCAGCTTGGCCTTGGCCGCGGCCTTGGTGGCCCGCTTGTACTCGCGCACCCGGCCCAGCGACTCGGGACCGTCGATGTCGGCCACCGAGAACCATCCGGGCCGGCCGTAGGCGCCGGCCACCTCGCCCCAGCCGGGAGGCGTGACTCCCATGCGCTTGGCCAGCAGGGCCACGAAGATACGGGCCTTCTGCTCGCCGAACCCGGGAAGGGCCCGCAGGTTGGCGAACAGGTCCTCGCCGGTGGCGGCCGTCTCCCACACCCGCGCCGCCTCACCGCCGTAGCTCTCCACCAGCCGGCGGCACATCTCCTGGGTTCGGCCGGCCATCGAGCCGGGGAAGCGGTGGAGGGCGGGGCGCTCGGCGAAGAGGGCGGCCAGCTCGTCGGGGGAGGAGTCGGCGATCTCGGTCGCGTCGAGCCGCCCACCCATGCGCACCTTCAGGTCGAAGGGGCTGTGGAAGGCCTTCTCCATCGGCACCTGCTGGTCGAGCAGCATGCCGATGAGCAGGGCGAGTGGCTCGGAGGCCAGGAGGCGGTTGGCCTCCTCGTCGTCGGTGAAGGGCAGGCTCGTGGGCACGACTCTCCTTCCCTGAGCGCGTCAGGCGGTGCGGGGGTCGGGGGCCTCGGTGTCGATGTCGTACCTGGCGATGGCGTCGGCCACCTCCTCGGGCTTGGCCTCGTCGGCCTGGGCCAGCGAGGCCAGGACGGCCACCACCACGTTGGCCGCGTCGGTCTCGAAGAAGCGGCGTAGCCGGGTGCGCACGTCGGAGCGGCCGAAGCCGTCGGTGCCAAGGGTCGTGAAGGGCGCCGGCACCCATCGCGCCACCTGGTCGGGCACCGCCTTCATGAAGTCGGTGACGGCTACCACCGGCCCCTCGGCCTCGGCGAGAGCTTCGGAGACATACGGCGTGCGGGGAGTGTCGGTGGGATGCAGGCGGTTCCATCGCTCGACCGACAGGGCGTCCTCCCGCAGCGCATTGTACGAGGTCGCGCTCCACAGCTCGACGGCCACGTCGTGGTGGTCGGCCAGGAGGCGTTGGGCCTCGCGGGCCGCGCCCTGGGCCGTACCGGAGAAGACGACGGTGGCCCGCCGGCCGGGCCCGTCGGGCGCAGCCGCGAAGCGGTAGAGGCCGCGCAGGATGCCCGCCTCCACGGAGTCAACGCCGCCCACGGGATCGGACGGCATGGCCGGCATGGCGTAGTTCTCGTTGTAGAGGGTCAGGTAGTAGAAGATGTCCTCGGGCTCGGGGCCGTACATGCGACGCAGGCCGTCGGCGATGATCACGGCCAGCTCGTAGGCGAACGCCGGGTCGTAGGCCATCACGTTGGGCACGGTCGAGGCCAGCACCAGGCTGTGGCCGTCGCAGTGCTGGAGCCCCTCGCCCTGGAGGGTGGTGCGCCCCGCCGTGGCGCCGCACAGGAACCCGCGGCCGCGAATGTCGGCGAAGGCCCAGATCAGGTCGCCCACCCGCTGGAACCCGAACATCGAGTAGAGGATGAAGAACGGCACCATCGGCGTGCCGTGGGTGGCGTAGGCGGTGCCGGCGGCGGTGAGGCTGGCCATGGAGCCGGCCTCGGTGATGCCCTCCTCCAGGATCTGGCCGTCCTTGGCCTCCATGTACGACAGGGCGTACTTGGCGTCGACGGGCTCGTACTGCTGGCCGAACGGCGTGTAGATCTTGACCTCGGAGAACAGGCCGTCCATGCCGAACGTGCGGGCCTCGTCGGGGATGATGGGGACCACGCGCGACCCCATGGCCTTGTCGCGCAGGAGGCTGCGCAGCAGGCGGGCGAAGACCATGGTGGTCGACGCCTCCTGCTCGCCCGATCCCTCGCGGAAGCCGTCGAACACGGCCGGGTCGGCGCTGGGCAGGGTCTTGGCCCGCACCGTGCGCTTGGGCAGCGAGCCGGCGAGGGCCTGGCGCCGCTCCATCATGTAGGTGAACTCCGGCGATCCCTCGGGCGGCCGGTAGTAGGGCGGCAGGTCGGCCTCGAGGGCCTCGTCGGGGATCTGGTCCTCGAGGTGCAGGCGGGCCCGGAACGTGCGCAGCACGGCCTTGGACATCTTCTTGATCTGGTGGGTGGTGTTGCGGGCCTCGAACTCGGGACCGAGCGTCCAGCCCTTGATGGTCTTGGCCAGGATGACCGTCGGCGCGCCCTCGTGCTCCACCGCGGCCCGGTAGGCGGCGTAGAGCTTGCGGTAGTCGTGGCCACCCCGCGGCAAGGTGCGGAGCTCGTCGTCGGACAGGTGGTCGGCCATGGCCCGCAGCCGCGGGTCGGGGCCGAAGAAGTGCTCGCGGATGTAGTCGCCGGACTCGACCGAGTACTTCTGGTACTCCCCGTCGAGGGTCGTGCCCATCTTGTTGAGGAGCACGCCGTCGACGTCGCGGGCCAGCAGCTCGTCCCACTTCGAGCCCCAGATGACCTTGACCACGTTCCAGCCCGCGCCCCGGAACACCGCCTCCAGCTCCTGGATGATCTTGCCATTGCCCCGCACGGGGCCGTCGAGGCGCTGCAGGTTGCAGTTGACCACGAAGATGAGGTTGTCGAGGCCCTCACGGGCGGCCAGCGACAGCGAGCCCAGGCTCTCGGGCTCGTCGCACTCGCCGTCAACCATGAAGCACCACACCTTGGACGAGCTGGTGTCGGTGATGCGCCGGTTCAGGAGGTAGCGGTTGAACCGGGCCTGGTAGATGGCGGTGATCGGCGCCAGGCCCATGGACACCGACGGGAACTCCCAGAAATCGGGCATGAGCCGCGGGTGCGGGTACGACGAGAGGCCCCGCCCATCCAGCCCCCGCTCGCCGATCTCCTGGCGGAAGCGGTCGAGGTCGGCCTCGGTCAGGCGTCCCTCGAGGAAGGCCCGGCCGTAGATGCCGGGAGCGGCGTGGCCCTGGAACAGGACCTGGTCGCCGGCGTTGCCGTCGTCCTTGCCCCGGAAGAAGTGGTTGAAGCCCACCTCGTAGAGCGAGGCCGACGACGCGTACGTGGCGAGGTGGCCGCCGATGCCGGGCGCCAGGGTGTTGGCCCGCAGCACCATCACGGCCGCGTTCCAGCGCACGTAGGCGCGGATGCGGCGCTCGATGTGCTCGTCGCCGGGGAACCACGGCTCGCGCTCGGGGGGGATGGAGTTGATGTAGGGCGTGGAGACGGTGGCCGGCGTGCCCACCTGCAGCTCACGGCCGCGCTCGGCCAGCTTCATGAGCAGGAAGCGGGCCCGGCTCTTGCCGCGGACGTCGACCACGTCGTTGAGCGAGTCGAGCCACTCGGCGGTCTCGGTGGAGTCGATGTCGGGGAGCTGCTGGGAGAACCCGTCGAAGATCACCTCCCTATGCTTCCACGGCTCAGGCGCCTACAGAGTCGTCTCCCGTCGGCCGCGAAAGCTGAATCCCGTCTTACCGCCGCCACAGGCCAAGATGCTGCGATGACGACGGTCGCCTACACCGACGGGGCCTGCCTCGGGAACCCCGGCCCGGGTGGGTGGGCGTGGGCCGTGCCCGGGGGGCGCTGGGCCAGCGGGGCGGCGGCGGCCACCACCAACCAACGCATGGAGCTGACCGCCGCCCTGGACGCCGTGCGGGCCCTGCCCGGGCCCCTGGAGGTGGTGAGCGACTCCACTTATGTCGTCAACTGCTTCCGCGACCGGTGGTGGGAGGGCTGGATCGCCCGGGGGTGGCGCACCAAGGCGAAGCAGCCGGTGGCCAACCGCGACCTCTGGGAGCCGCTCATCGAGGCTGTCC
Organism: Acidimicrobiales bacterium; assembly: GCA_051004925.1. GTDB lineage: Bacteria > Actinomycetota > Acidimicrobiia > Acidimicrobiales > AC-14 > DATAQC01. The sequence continues at coordinate 22,112 of JBPCJV010000322.1, forward strand.
GCGCCGAGCCCGGGCGGGTCACCTTC
>JBPCJV010000323.1:0-5636 GCA_051004925.1 Acidimicrobiales bacterium
GTCTACGCCACCGAGGAGACGCCGCTCGGCACGGCCGGCAGTGTCCGCAACGCCATGGAACAGTTGAAGGACGCGCCGTTCCTCGTCATCTCCGGCGACGTGCTCACCGACATCGACCTCACCGCCATCGTCCGGTTCCACCAGGACCGGGAGGCCATGGCCACCATCGCCCTCAAGTCGATGGAGAACCCCCTCGAGTTCGGCATCGTCATCACCCACGACGACGGGTCCATCGAGCGCTTCCTCGAGAAGCCCACCTGGGGCCAGGTGTTCAGCGACACCGTCAACACCGGCATCTACGTGCTGCAGCCGGAGATCTTCGACTACATCCCCGAGGGGAAGTCCGTCGACTTCTCCGAGGACGTGTTCCCGGCGATGCTCGACGACGGCAAGCCCGTGTTCGGTTACGTCGCCGAGGGCTACTGGGAGGACGTGGGCACCCTCGAGGCCTACCTGAAGGTCCACCAGGACGTGCTCGACGGCAACGTCGAGGTGGAGGTCCCCGGGTTCCGCATCGCCGACGGTGTCTGGCTGGGCGAGGGGGCGGAGATCGACCCCGGTGCGAGGGTGGAAGGCCCGGTGGTGGTCGGCGAGAACTGCAGGGTGGAGAGCGGAGCCCGGTTGGGCGAGTACACGGTGCTCGGCCACAACGTGGTCGTGCGGGCCGACGCCTCGGTGCAGCGATCGGTGGTGCACGACAACGCCTACGTGGGCCAGTCGGTGAAGCTGCGGGGCACGGTGATCGGCCGGGCCAGCGACCTGCGGCCCTACGCCCGCTGCGAAGAGGGCGTGGTGCTGGGTGACGAGTGCCTGGTCGGGGCCCATGCCGTCGTCAACACCGGGGTGAAGGTCTACCCGTACAAGACGGTGGAGCCCGGGGCCATCGTCAACTCGTCGATCGTGTGGGAGTCGCGCGGGTCGCGCAGCCTCTTCGGGCGCCTGGGGGTCAGCGGCCTGGCCAACGTCGACGTCACGCCCGAGCTGGCCGTGCGGGTGGCCATGGCCTACGGGACCACGATGAAGAAGGGCTCCACGGTCATCACGTCGCGCGACACCAGCCGGGCGGCGCGGGCCCTCAAGCGGGCCATGATGGCCGGGCTCAACGCGGCCGGAATCAACGTCGACGACCTCGAGATGGCGCCGGTGCCGGTGACCCGGTTCGCGGTGCGCACCCAGCGGGCCCAGGGCGGCATCACCGTGCGCCTGGCCCCCGGCGACCCGCAAAGCGTCACCATTCGGTTCTTCGACACCGAGGGCACCGACATCGACGAGGTCAGCCAGCGCAAGATCGAGCGGATCTTCCACCGCCAGGACTTCCGCCGGGCCCTGGCCGCGGAGATCGGCGACATCGGTTTCCCCCCCCGGGCCCTCGAGCACTATTCCGCCGCCCTGGTGGGCAGCGTCGACGTCCGCTCCATCCGGGCTGCGGGGTTCCGGGTCGTGCTCGACTACGCCTACGGATCCACGTCGATGGTGATGCCGAGCGTGCTGTCGAAGCTGGGAGCCGACGTCCTGTCGGTCAACGCCTACGCGGCCACGGCCGGAGCCGTGACGTTCGACGCCCGGGTCCACGCCGAGCGGGTGGCGGCCCAGGTGCGCACGGCCAACGCCCACCTCGGCGCGGTCATCGACCCCGACGGCGAGCACATCATCCTCATCGACGACGAGGGCCGGGTGCTCGACGACGAGCAGGCGTTGATGGCGGTGGTCACCCTGGTGGTCGGCGCCCACAAGGGGGCCCGCGTGGCCCTGCCGGTCTCCGCCACCCGGGCCGCCGAGGAGATCGTCGCCGACGCCGGGGCCGAGCTCTTGTGGGCCAAGCACTCGCCGGCCCACCTCATGGACGTGGCCGAGGCGGAAGACGTCATCCTCGCCGCCGGCCACGACGGTGGGTTCATCTTCGCCGAGTTCCTGCCCGCCTTCGACGCCACCGCCACCTTCGTACACCTCCTGGCCCTGCTGGCCGGCTCCGGCGGCACCCTGTCGGCGGTGGTCGACGGGTTGCCCAAGGTGCACAAGGCCCACGAGACGGTCGAGACCCCCTGGGAGGAGAAGGGGGTCTTCATGCGCAAGCTGGTCGAGAAGCTCAAGGACCACGACGTGCTGCTGGTCGACGGGGTCAAGGTGCGGCTCGACTCGGCCTGGGTCCTTGTGCTGCCCGACCCTCAGGAGCCGGTCACCCACGTGTGGGCCGAAGCCGACCACGACGCCCGGGCCCGCAGCCTGGTGCAGGAGTACGCCCGCAAGGTCCGCCAGATCCTGCGCTGAGTGCCTGGCCCGAGCGACCCTTCGAGCGGAGTGGCGGTCGGCGGGCTATCCGCTCGACGCTCCGGCGACCGGAGCCATGGCGCCCTTGCGGGGCCGGGTGACGAAGGCCAGCCCGTACAGCAGGGCCACGCCGATCAACAACGACCGGTAGCCCACCAGGAGGCTGGCGTACTCGAGCACGCCGCCCAGGATGGCCCCCAGCAGGTTCGCCCCGAAGGCCACCGTCGACGACCCGGTGTCTCGGAAGCGGTCGGCGAAGATCAGGTTGGCGACGAAGATCGGTGCGAACGACACAACCGTGGCCACCGCGAAGCGCGGGACGATCGGCAGCACCAGGAGGCGTTGGAGGGGCAGGAGGTACGCCACGGCCAGCGACACGCCGAGGGCGACGTAGAGCAGCTTGGTGAACCCTCTGGGAATGCGGCGCGTCACCTCGATGGCCGCCAGCACCGACAGCAGGATCCCCGTGAAGACGAGGGCGTTGACGAACCAGGTGGTGCCGAACAGCAGGGCGAACTGCACCACACTCTTGGTCTCGAGCAGCAGGAAGGCCGCCCCCATGCAGAACAGGTCGACGTAGGGGCGCATGGCCGACAGAGGGCCCGACGCGACCCGCACGGCGGCGACCGACGCGAGCAGGATCAGCCCCAGGGCGAGGAGGTAGATCGAAGGTATTCCCCGCGTCCGGAGGTACAGGAAGGGGTAGTCGTCGGACGCCGGCGGGGGCACCGACGCCGTCTCCGCCACCCAGGTGGCCCCACAGGTGGTGGCGGCCGGCTCGACCCCGATCGTCATCAGGGCGAAGTGGCCGTTGTTGCTCAGGTCGAGGCAGGGCGCGTGCCCGTAGACCTCCTGGAGGGTGTTGGCCAGGCGGTCGACCAGCCAGCGCTCCCGGTAGTAGTTGTACATGGCGAAGACGCCGCCGGGCTCCAGGTGGTCGCGGGCCTCGATGAGCGCCTGCTTGGTGAACAGAAAGCTCTCCAGCCGCAGCTGCGACTGTCCGGACACCAGGGTGAGGGAGTCGGGCAGGGCGAACAGGATCGTGTCGTACTGCCGGTCGGTGCTGTTGAGGAAGGCGCGCCCGTCGTCGATGTGGGGCTTGACGCGCGCGTCCTGGTAGGGGCGGTTGGGCTGCAACTCCTTGCCGAGCTCGTACAGGCGGGGGTCGATCTCGACGGCGTCGACGTGCTGGGCGTTGTTCTGGAGAGCGATGGCCACGTCGGTGCCGTTGCCGGCGCCGACGATCAGGACGTCGTCGAGGCGGTTCGACGCCGAGCGCTCGTAGGGGAGGAAGTAGAGGGGCTCGTCGGCGCGGCGCTGCTCGGTCGAGCTGATGGCCTGATGGGGGATCCCGTTCACGTCGACGCGGTGGGTGCCGTCGGCATCGGGCACCGTCGTGATCTTGTAGTACGGCGACCACGAGTCGCCGGCCGAGAGCGACTCGACGGCGAGGAGGCCGACGAAGCCCACGATGGCCAGGCCCTGGATGGCGCCGACCATGCTCTTGAAGTCGATGCCCAGGATCACGAAGATGGCGCCGGCCACGAGACCCCAGGCGATCGGCGGGGCCCGCAGGAAGGACAGCACGGAGAACACGACGATCCCGAGGATCGACCCGCAGATGTCGAGGCGGTAGGCCTCCAGGGGCTCGAACTCGGCGAAGGTGCGGGCCACCCCCTGGGTGATCATCATCAGCGCGGCGGCGACGGCGAGGAAGATCACCGGCAGTGTCACCCACGGTGGGAGCCCCGTCTTGGTGACCTCGCCGAAGAAGACCAGATTGCTGCCCGTGCGGTCGATCTTCACCGGGAAGAGGGCGATGAAGGCGACGAGCGTGGCCAGGCCGAGCGGAGCCCACTTGAACAGGTCGACCTTGGCATGGGCCCGGAGGAACCCGAGGCCGATCCCGAGGAAGCTCCCGAGGAGCACGAAGTTGGAGAAGTACGACAGGTAGAGGACGTTGGAGCCCACCCAGCGGATCAGGGCCAGCTCGACCAGCAGCATGAGGGCGCTCAACAGGACGAGCCGGGGCCGGCTCCCCAAGCGTTGCATCACGGCATGATGCCACCTGCGGGCGGGCGGCCAGTCGTCCCGTCCGATACCTTCTGCGCCATGGAAGTGCCCGACGACCGGCGATATACCAGCGACCACGAGTGGGCCCGCCTCGACGACGGCCGGCTGCGTATCGGCATCACCGACTACGCACAGGACGCCCTGGGCGACGTGGTGTTCGTCAAGCTGCCCGACGTGGGCCAGGCCGTGGAGGCGGGTGCCGCGTGCAGCGAGGTGGAGTCGACAAAGTCGGTGTCCGACATCTACGCGCCGGTCGCGGGCACGGTCGTGGCCGTCAATTCGGCCCTGGCCGACGCCCCCCAGGCGGTGAACGACGACCCCTACGGCGAGGGTTGGATCTGCGTCGTCGAGCCGTCCGATCCCGCCTCCTACGAGGTCCTCCTCGATGCGTCCGCCTACGAGGGCCTCATTTCGGAGTGACGGTGCCCCCGCAGGCGGTACCGTCTGGGGTCGTGTTCTGTAACCAGTGCCGGCATCCCAACCCCGCGGGGGCGAACTTCTGCTCCTCGTGCGGCGCGGCCCTCGAGGCCCAGCCCGGCGACGACACCACCATCACCTTCGCCCCGGTGGAGTCCACGGGCGACGTGGCCGAGGAGGAGCTCACCGTCTCGCTGGGCGAGATGCACGACAACATGGCCATGGTGGTGGTCAAGCGTGGTCCCAACGCCGGCTCCAAGTTCACCCTCGACCAGGACGTGACCCGGGCCGGCCGCCACCCCAAGAGCGACATCTTCCTCGACGACGTCACCGTCTCCCGGCGCCACGTCGAGATCGTGCGGGGCCCCGAGGGCTACGTCGTGCGCGACGTCGGTTCGCTGAACGGCACCTACCTCAACCGGGAACGCATCGACGAGGCCCCCCTCGCGCAGGGCGACGAGCTCCAGATCGGTAAGTTCAAGCTCGTCTTCTTCTCCGGTCCCGCGGGCGAGGGCTGAGGACTTGCGCGTGGAGGACCGGGCTTTCCTGTCGATCGGCGAGGTGTTGTCGCTGCTCAAGGACGAGTTCCCCGACGTCACCATCTCGAAGATCCGCTTCCTGGAGAGCCAGGGCCTGCTCGACCCCGAACGCACGCCGTCGGGGTACCGCAAGTTCTACGAGACCGACGTGGAACGGCTCCGGTGGATCCTGCGCCAGCAGCGGGAGAACTTCCTGCCCCTCAAGGTGATCAAGGGCCGGTTGCGGGGCACGCCCGATGGGGCCGAGCCCGCGGCCGCCGAGGCCGCCGACGACGACGGGGCGCGACCGGCGGGCGCCACGCCCGCCGCCCTGCCCGACACCCGCGGTCTGGCCCAGGC
>JBPCJV010000324.1:0-3684 GCA_051004925.1 Acidimicrobiales bacterium
CCAGACCGGCCACGAGGGTGGCGAAGCAGGCGCCGGCCATGCCCTCGACGGTCTTGCCCGGGCTGATCTCGGGCGCCAGCGGCGTGCGCCCGATGGACCGTCCGGCAAAGAAGGCTCCCGCGTCGTAGGCCGCGGTGGTGAGGACGGCGCCGAGCAGGAGCCCGATGCCGTGGTTGCTGGGGGCCTTGAGCAGGAGGGCGGCGAACGACCCGAGGATGCCCACGTAGAAGAACCCCAGCACGGTGACGGCGACGTTCATCAGCGGCCGGCCCTTGACGACCCCGGTGAGGTACCAGAGCAGGGCGAACACCATGAACAGGGGCATCACCAGGTTGAAGCCGTCGACGCCACGCCAGTAGACGGCGGCGGACAGCGCACCGGTGCCGACCACCCCGAGCAGCGTGGCCGGGTGGTGGCCGGCCACGCGCATGGCGCCGTACAGCTCGGCGGCGGCCATCACGAGGGCGGCGATCACCAGGACGATCAAGGCCTTGGGACCGATGAACGCGGCCACCAGGACCACGGCGAGGGCGCCCACGCCCGTGATCACCGAGGTGGTGACGTCGCGGGGCGGCGTCGCGTCCCCGCCTCCGTGGCCCGAGGAGCCCGAGGGGTCGGCGCGCCGCGACAGCGACGGCGCCCGGCGGATCTGCCTCGGGGCGGGGGGCGGGGCGGCGACGGGCTCAGGATCGTCGTAGGGGACGTCGAGATCGTCCTCGGCCTGGGCCGCGGCCGAGCGCAGGGCCCCCACCCGCAGCTCGGGGTCCTCGAGGATCTCGTCGTTGAAGTCGGTCTCGTCCCAGTCGGTGTGCTGGTCGCGCCAGCGGGGGCCGGTGGACAGGCTCGACCACGCCCGCAGGTCGTCGTCGGTCTCGGCGTCGTCGGTCTCGGGGAGGATGCGGGGCACCTCGCCGCTCGGCGGCTCGGTCCAGTGCGGCAGGGCGTTGGAGCCCGTGCCCTCCCCTCCGCCCACGGTGCCGAACTCCGGGCCCGCCTCGGGGTCCGCGGCCTGGCGCGGCTCGTCCCAGAACTGGTGCTCCTCGATGTCGGAGAACCCGCGGTCGTCGTCGGAACCGCTCACCATTGTGGGGTCAGCGTAGCTGGCCGGCTGGGCGTACAGGGGGGATGCGTCACCCTGGAGCGGTGGGGGTGGCGAGGGCGGAGGCTCGGCCACCTGCGGCTTCTCGACGGCCGTGGGGTCGGCCCCGGGGAAGCGCAACGAGGGCCGCGGGCCGGAGGGCGGTTCGGGGACGTCGCCGAAACGGGGGGCATCCTCAGGACGGCGCCCGGCCACCTGGCCGGCCTCGATGGCCGCGGCCGCCTCCTCGGCGCCGATGATGCGCACGCCCTCGGCCGCCTCCCGGGGGCCACGGCGCGCGCCGGCGCCGGGGACGTCGCTGCCGTCGTCGCCACCCGGCCCTGACAGGTCGAGCGCCTCGGTGTGGTCGTCGGTGTAACCGTCGCCCATGGGGCCCCTCCTCTCTCCGTCGATCGTCGCGGGCGGGCACAGCCTGTGCAGCGGCGGGCTCAGACCTCGAGCAGCTCCTGTTCCTTGCGGGCCAGAGCCTGGTCTATCTCGGAAACGTGCTCGTGGGTGAGCTTCTCCAGCTCCTTCTCGGCGCGATCGAGCTCGTCGGAGCTGATCTCACCGTCCTTCTCCAGCGCCTCCAGCTCGTGGCGGGCCGTCCGTCGCAGGTTGCGGGTGGCGATCCGGCCGTCCTCGGCCTTGTGGCGGGCCACCTTGACCAGTTCCTTGCGGCGGTCGGACGTGAGCTGGGGGAAGGTGAGACGGATCACCGCGCCGTCGTTGGACGGGGTGATGCCGAGGTCGGAGTGCAACAGCGCCTTCTCGATGGCCTTGATGGCTCCCTTGTCGTAGGGCGCGATCACCAGCAGGCGGGCCTCCGGCACGCTGAAGCCGGCCAGCTGCTGGAGCTGCACCTCGCTGCCGTAGTAGTCGACCTTGAGCTTCTCGACCAGCGCGGGCGTGGCCCGGCCCGTGCGGATGGTGGCGAAGTCGGCCCGGGTGTGGGCCACCGCCTTGCCCATCCGGTCGGTGACGTCGACGAGGATGTCGTCGATCATGTGACCAGCGTACCTATTGCCTCCCCCTGAATGGCGCGGCGGATGTTGCCGGGCGCCATCAGGTCGAACACGACGATCGGGAGCTTGTTGTCCATGCAGAAGGTGATGGCCGTCGCGTCCATCACCTTCAGACCCCGGTTGAGGACCTCGATGTAGGTGACCTCGTCGAACCTGGTGGCCTTGGGGTTGGTGAGGGGGTCGTCGGTGTACACCCCGTCGACGCCCGAGTGGGTGCCCTTGAGCACCGCGCCGGCGCCGATCTCCGCGGCCCGCAGCGCCGCGGTGGTGTCGGTTGTGAAGAACGGGTTGCCCGTGCCCCCGGCCATGATCACGATCCGGCCGCTCTCCAGGTGTCGCTGGGCCCGGCGGCGGATGTAGGGCTCGGCCACCTGGGCCATCTGGACGGCTGTCATCACCCGCGTGGGCTCGCCCAGCTTCTCGAGGGCGTCCTGGAGGGCGAGGGCGTTGATGATGGTGGCCAGCATGCCCATGGTGTCGGCCTGGGCCCGGTCCATCCCCGCCCCCGCACCGGCCATGCCCCGCCAGATGTTGCCCCCGCCGACGACGATGGCCATCTCGATACCGAGGTCGCGCCGCACCTCGGCCACCTCGCGGGCGATGCGGGCCACGATCTGGCCGTCGATGCCGTAGCCCGTCTCGGGGTCGGCGAAGGCCTCCCCCGACAGCTTGAGCACCACCCGGGCCCAGCGGGCGCCGGGCTCGGCCGGCCGGCCGTCAGGGTCAGCGACCTGGCCGTCTGTGGTGTCGGTGGTCACCGCCGCTCAGCCCACCACGACCTGCACGAAGCGGGTGACGGTGCCGTCGCCGAGGAACTGGGAGATGCTGTGTTTCGGGTCGCGCACGTAGGCCTGGTCAAGCAGGCAGTGCTCCTTGAAGAAACGGCCCAGGCGACCCTCGACGATCTTGGGAAGGGCGGCCTCGGGCTTGCCCTCGTTGCGGGCGAGGTTGGTGTACAGCTCCCGCTCGTCGGCCACCCGCTCGGCGGGGACGTCGTCGCGGCTGAGCCAGTCCGGCTTGGCGAAGGCGATGTGCAGGGCGACCTCGTGGGCCTTGGCCTCGTCGGTGCCCGTGGCCTCCACGAGGATGCCGTTGACCCCGCGTCCGTTCTGCACGTGCACGTAGGCGTCGAGCACGGCGTCGGGTGCGGCCTCGAAGCGGTGGACCTCGCCCACCTGGATGTTCTCCTTCAACGAGATGCGTAGGGCGTCGACGGCGTCTTGGCCCTCGGCCACCGCGACCTCGCCCTTGGCCACCACCAGCGCGGCCAGCTCGTCGAGCAGGGCGGTGAACTCGGGTGATTTGGCCACGAAGTCGGTCTCGCAGCGCAGGGCCACCACCGCCGCGGTCTGGCCGTCGCGGACCACCGTGACCGCGCCCTGGGTGTTGGCCCGGTCGGAGCGCTCACCCATCTTGGCCAGGCCGTGCTCGAGCAGCCAGCGCTTCGACGACTCCATGTCGCCACCGTTCTCGGTGAGGGCGCGCTTCGCGTCCATCATGCCGACACCCATGGCCTGGCGCAGGACCTGGACGTCCAAGGCTACGAAGTCGGGCACGGCTCAGGCCCCGCCCGGGCCGGCC
>JBPCJV010000325.1:0-3586 GCA_051004925.1 Acidimicrobiales bacterium
CACCACGAGCGCGGTCTTGGTATGGGTCTTGAGGCCCACCAGGCCGTACAGGACGTGCACGCCCGCCTTCTCCAAGGCCCGGGCCCAGGCGATATTGGCCTGCTCGTCCCCCCGAGCCTTCAGCTCCACCAGCACCACCACCTGCTTGCCCCGCTCGGCCGCGTCGATGAGCGACTTGACGATGGCGCTGTCGCCCGACGTCCGGTAGAGCGTCTGCTTGATGGCCAGCACCCGGGGGTCGACCGCCGCCTGCTGGACGAACGCCTCCACGGAGGCGGAGAACGACTCGTAGGGGTGGTGGACCAGGACGTCGTTGTCGCGCACCACGGCGAAGATGTCGGGGGCGGTCTCGTCGTTGCCGGCCAGCGCCGGAGGGGTGACCGGCACCCACGGCTCGTCCTTGAGATCGGGCCTGTCGATGACGTGCACCGCCAGCAAGCCCCCGAGGTCGAGCGGCTCGCTGATCTCGTAGACGTCGTCCGGCCCGATCTCCAGCTCCTCCAGCAGGAGCTCGCGCACCTCGGCGGAGACGCCGGGGTGTATCTCCAGCCTCACCGCCCGGCCGAACCGGCGCCGCCGCAGCTCGGAGTCGATGGCCTCGAGGAGATCGTCGGCCTCGCCCTCCTCGATGGCCAGGTCGGCGTTGCGGGTGACCCTGAAGGCGCAGTGCGATTCAACCTCCATGCCCGGGAACAGGACGTCGAGGTGGGCGGCGATGACGTCCTCCAGGGCCACGAAGCGTTCGCCGTCGGGCAGGACCACGAACCGGGGTAGCAGCGGCGGCACCTTGACCCGGGCGAACCGGCGATCGCCGGTGCGGGGGTTGCGGACGATCACCGCCAGGTTGAGGGAGAGGCTCGATATGTGCGGGAACGGGTGCCCGGGGTCGACGGCCAGCGGGGTCAGCACCGGGAAGATGCGCTCGTCGAACTCCTCCACCAGGTACTTGCGATCGTCGTCGTCGAGCGACGCCCAGTCGGACAGCAGGATGCGGGCGTCCGCCAGGCCGGCGACGACGCCGTCCACGAAGACCCGTCCTTGCCGGGCCACCAGCTCCTCCACCCGGGCGCGGATGACGCGGAGCTGCTCGGAGGCGGTGAGGCCGTCCGGGGATCGGCCACCGAGGCCAACACTGACCTGCTCCTTGAGCCCCGCCACCCGGACCTGGAAGAACTCGTCCAGGTTGGAGGCGAAGATGGCCAGGAACTTGGCCCGCTCCAGAACCGGGACGTCGGCGTCCTCGGCCAGGCCCAGCACCCGCTCGTTGAATTCGAGCCACGACAGCTCGCGGTTGAGGTACCTCGTGTCGCCGCGGTCGGCCGCGGCTGTCGCGTCCTCGGACGAGCCGGACTCCGACGGTCCTCGATCGTCGGGCGGGGAAGTGGTGTGGTGCGTCAAGTGTCGTGGCCCTTCGGCTGGACCGGGAGGAATAGCTATACCCCAATTCTGTATGACCCGACCGGACAACAAGCCGGTGAACGTCAGAGGATGGTCAGGCGGCCGTCGATCTGCGGGTCGACAGGGGAGTGGGCGGCCAGCCAGGCGACGATCGCGTCCACCGGGTCCTTTCCCGTGTCGACCGGGTTCATGCCCCGGGTCAGCGTGGCGAACTGGTCTCCCCCCGCGGCCATGAAGTCGTTGGTGGCGACCCGATACGTCACCGCCGGATCGATCGGTGTGCCGTCCGGAAGTGACACGGAGCGGACCCGCTCACCGATCGGCGCATCGTCGTCGAACGACCACCGCAGGCCCGACACCTGGACGGTGCCGTGGCGACTGGCGGCCCCCTCTTCGAGAACCTGGATCACCTGGGCGCCGGTGAGGTCCATGACGATGAGCCGGTTGTTGAACGGCTGGACGGCGTAGATCTCCTCGAGGGTGATCGGCCCGGCGTCGATGTCGGCCCGGAAGGCGCCGGCGTTGATGAAGGCGAAATCGACGCCGGGCAGGTAGGCGCGGATGGCGTCGGTGACCAGGTCGCCCATCTCCGACTCCGCCGTCAGGTTCCGCACGATGGGGGTCCGCGCCTCGCCCACCACCCCGGACAACGCCGCTCTCAGCTTCCGCTGGTAGCGGTCGACGATCGCCTGCACCGCCCGGTCCGGGGTCACCCCCTCGACCCAGGTAGCGCGGGTCTCGGCCCGGACCGCGACGACGTCCCTGGTGACACGGTCGACGGTGAGGGCGACGTCGGCGTAGCCGGCGGTGTTGCCGTAGGGCTGGACCACGGGGATGCCGCCGACCACGGTGTTGAACTCCCGCGGGTCGTTGCCCCCGAGGACCAGGTCGACCTGGTCGGACAGCCCCTCCACGATCTCGACCAGAGGGCCGCTGGTGGAGGTCTCGAGGCCCATGTGGGCCAGCACGACGATGGTCTCCACCCGGCGACGGCGAAGCTGCTGCACGGCGGCGTTGGCCGCGGCCGTGCTGGCGGCCGGGTCGAGGAAGGCGAGGCCCTCGGTTGCCGCCGGCAAGGTCACGTTCTTGGTGTCGGGGTTGCCGAGTCCGATGACGCCCACCTTCACCCCGTGCAGGTTGAACACGGCATAAGGGGCGATCCTCGCAGGTGGGCGCCGGTGCCCTCGCGGACGATGTTGGCGGCGAGGAAGGGGAAGTCGGCCTGGCGGATGCGTTCGGCCAGCTTGAAGATGCCCCAGTCGAACTCGTGGTTGCCGACGGCCACGGCGTCGACGCCCATGGCGTTGAAGACGTCCACCGTGGACGCTCCCTGGAAGTAGGAGGAGATGGGCGGTCCCTGCATGAAGTCACCCGAATCGAGGATCAACGTCCGCCGGTTCTCGGCCTCCTCGGCGGCCAGGTAGGAGCCGAGCACGCCTGCTCCTCCGGCCAGGCGGCCGTCCCGCCTGGTGGGGACAAGCTGCCCGTTGGTCTCGTTGAGCCCGAGGATCTGGACCTCCACCGTCCTGGGAGCCGGCCGCTCGGGTCGCAACGGTGTACCGCCACCCGGCGTGGCCGTTCCGAGCACGGCGAGTGCCGCGACCGTGGCGAGGGCGTGCGCCGCCCAGCGTGACTTCATGCGATCTCCTCCGAGTGCGGGCCGGCATGCCGGCATGGCTGCCCTGGACCGCAACGGCCGCCTCCCTGTGACGGTACTCCCGTTCGGTGAGGCTGGACCGCGAGCGTCAGACCTGCCCGCCGTAGAGGTCGATGGTGCGGGCCATCCCGCCGTCGGCGCAGACCGTCTCGCCGGTGACGAAGCGGGAGGCGTCCGAGGCCAGGAACACGACGACGTCGGCGATGTCGTAGGGCATCGCCCAGCGCCGGAGGGGGGTCTGGGCCTCCACCTGCTCGACCACGCCGGGGACGGCCTTGTTCCGGGCCCACAGGTCGGTGTCGACCACCCCGGGCGCCACCGAGTTGACCCGGATGCCGGCCGGGCCCAGCTCGGCGGCCAGCGACCGGGTGGCAGCGTCGACGGCTCCCTTGGTGGCGGCGTAGGGAGCCCGGTTCGGCGTGCCCACCACGCCCGAGACCGACGACAGGTTCACGATCGAGCCCCTCCGTCGCTCCATCATGCCCGGCACCACCGCGGCGATCAGCAGCAGTGGGGCCCGGACGTTGAGGG
>JBPCJV010000326.1:0-3488 GCA_051004925.1 Acidimicrobiales bacterium
GTGCGGCACCGGTCCGACCACCAGCACCAGGGCACGGCCCAGCTCCTCGCCGGGGAGCTGCAGGGACTGGCCCTGGCCCGGGTGGCCGCCGCCGTCGCCAGCCTCGGGCTCCTGGCCTTCTCCCTCGCCGTCCCGCTGGACGGCGCCGCCGCGGGCGCCCGCCTGGGCGCGGCCTTGGTGGTGATCGCCGCCGGCGGGCTCGCCGGGCGCTACCTCTTCTACGTTAGCGTCGTCCCCTACCGCATGGCCGACGGCTTCTTCGGGAGCCGGTGATGGCGCGTCCCCGCGGTGCCGCCGTCGCCGGTTTCCTCGGTCTGGGCACCAAGGCCGGCCCGCCCGGGTACGAGAGCGACGAGCGCGGCGGGATGATGAACACCACCCGCCGGCCCGATCGGTGGGTGCGGACGACCTGTGGCTACTGCGCCGTCGGGTGCGGGATGTTGGTGGGCGTACGGGGCGACGACGCGGTGAGCGTGATGGGCGACCCCGACCATCCGGTGAACCGCGGCCGCCTGTGCCCCAAGGGCCTGTCCGAGCACCACACCCTCGCCGCCGACGGCCGCCTCACCACCCCCATGATCCGGCGCGCAGGAGGGGAGCAGGAACCGGCCGCCTGGGACGAGGCCGTGGGCTCCATGGTGGTCGGCTTCCGCCGGCTCCTGCGCGAGCACGGCCCCGACGCCGTCGCCGTGCTGTCCACCGGTCAGCTCGTCACCGAAGAGTTCTACGCCCTGGGCAAGCTGGCCCGCCTGGGCTTCGGTCTGCGCCACTACGACGGCAACACCACGCTGTGCATGTCGAGCGCGGTGTCCGGCTACAAGGCCAGCTTCGGCAGCGACGGCCCGCCCGGCTCCTACGACGACCTGGCCGTCGCCGACTGCATCCTGCTGGTCGGAGCCAACATCGCCGACAACCACCCCCTGCTCGTGCCCCGGGTGCTGAACAACGACGGAGCCACTCTCATCGTGGTGGACCCGCGCGTCACCAAGACGGCGACCGTGGCCGACATCCATCTGGCCGTACGGCCCCGCACCGACATCATCCTCCTCAACGGGATGATCAAGCTGCTCATCGACGAGGACCTGGTCGACCACGAGTACGTGGCCGCCCACACCGAGGGCTACCGGGAGCTGGCGGAGCACGTGGCCGGCTATGACCTCGATCGGGTGGCCGCCGAGTGCGGCGTGGACGCCGAGGCCGTCCGCGAGGCCACCCTTGCCTTCGGCCGGGCGAAGCGCGCCTTCATCGGCTGGACCATGGGCGTTAACCATTCCGTGCAGGGGACGCAGACGGTGACCCTGCTCAACACGCTGTGCCTGCTCACCGGGAACGTGGGGCGGGCAGGATCGGCGCCCTTCTCGATCACCGGCCAGTGCAACGCCATGGGCACTCGCGAGTCCGGGTTCACGGCGTCCATGCCCGGCTACCGCGCCTTCGACCGCCCGTCCGACCGGGCCGAGCTGGCGTCACTGTGGGGTGTGGCGCCCGAGCGCCTGCCCACCGAACGGGGCCGGGCCTACCCGGACATCATCGACGGCGTGCTCGACGGCACCATCAAGGGCTTGTGGATCATCGCCACCAACCCGCCCGTGTCGTTCCCGAACCGGGGCCGGCTGGAACGGGCTCTCGCCAACCTCGACCTGCTCGTCGTGCAGGACGGGTTCGAGACGCCGACCACCGCGCTCGCCGACATCGCCCTGCCCGCGGCGATCTGGGGCGAGAAGGACGGGACCTACACCAACGCCGAGCGGCGGGTCTCGCGCGTGCGCAAGGCCGTCGACCCGCCCGGCGAGGCGCAGGCCGACTTCGACATCTTCCTGGCCGTGGCCGACGCCCTCGGCGTGCGCGACGAGATCTATCCCGGATGGAAGACCCCCGAGGATGCCTTCACCGAATGGGGCCAGGTGTCCGCCGGTCGCCTGTGCGACTACAGCGGCATCACCTGGGACCGCATCGACTCGGTCGGCGGCGTCCAGTGGCCGTGCCCGACCGGCACCGAGGAGCCCGCCGGGTCGCCGCGCCTCTACACCGACGGGGTGTTCCAGACGGAGTCGGGTCGGGCCAAGCTCCTGTGCGTGACGGCCGAGCCCTTCGCCGACGCCCCCTCCGAGCAGTTCCCGTTCGTGCTCAACACCGGCCGCACCGTCGAGCACTGGCACACCCGCACCAAGACGGGGCGGGTCGATATCCTCGAGCAGCTCGCCCCCGAGGGCTGGGTCGAGGTCAACCCCGCCGACGCCGCCCGGCTGGGCGTGACGCCCGGCGACCGGGTGCGCATGACGTCGCGGCGGGGCCTGGTCGACGGCGTGGCCGTGCGGGTGACAGCCACGGTGCGCCCGGGCGAGGTGTTCATGCCCTTCCACTACGACGAGCTGTGCGTGAACCGCCTGACCGTCGACGAGTTCGACCCGGTCTCGCGCGAGCCCAACTACAAGCAGTCGGCCGTCCACATCGAACGGTTGTAGCCGCCGGCGGCCCGCAGCGACGATCATGGCGGGGTGAGCCTGAGCGGTGTCCCCGAGAGTCGTGCGTTGCGCGGGCACGGTGTGGTGCTGGTGCCCGTCACCGCCGAGCACGTGGCCGAGCTCCGGCGCATCCTGTCGACGCCCGAGGTGCGGGGGCGGTGGGGCGACGAGGCGGCGTCGCCGGAGTGGCCCTTCGACGACCCGTCGACCACCCGGTTCGCCATCCTTGTCGACGGGAAGGTGGGCGGGGACGGGAAGGTGGGCGGGATGGTGCAGTACGACGAGGACGACGAGCCGATGTACCGGCACGCGTCGATCGACGTCTTCGTCGACCCCGCCGTGCACGGCCTCGGCATCGGCCGCGACGCGGTCGGCACGCTGGCCCGCCACCTGGTTCACGACCGGGGCCACCACCGACTGACCATCGACCCCGCGGCGGACAACGAGGCGGCCATCCGGTGCTACGCCGCCGTGGGCTTCCGTCCCGGCGGCGTCATGCGCCGCTACGAACGCGACGCCGACGGCGACGGCTGGCACGACGGCCTGCTCATGGACCTGCTGGCCGAGGAGCTCGAGCCGCCCGGCTGAACCTCGCCCCAAATCACGGCCCTCGCTCGCGGGCCCGGTTGTGAAACGGGCACGCCGGGCGGCCGTTGTCCTGGGCGGTGGGCCCACCCTCGGAATACCGCAGCGGGTGGTCGATCTCGCACGCTTCGGCGGGCACGTCGCAGAACTCGTGGAAGCACTCGCGGTCTCTGACCTCGATGGCCCGGCGGGTGGCGCCGGTGAAGAACCGCCGGCGCTCGCCCACGTCGATCACCCGGCTGGGCCCGTCGAACACCACCCGTTCCACGGCCGCCCGATCCAGCCACGGCTTCAGGCTTCCGGGGCTGACCACGGTGCCGCCGGCCAGCTCACATTCTCGCGGGCGCCAACAGTCACAACTCGACGTCCCAGACACCCCAAGCCCGCTGGCTGAACAGGGGGGCCGTCGTCATCGTCGGGGCCCCCCAACGCCGGAGC
>JBPCJV010000327.1:0-3817 GCA_051004925.1 Acidimicrobiales bacterium
CCATGGCCATCCCCGGCGGGGGCGCCGTGGCTCGCTCGAGGACCCGGCCGGTGCGGTCGACGAGCACCCAGCCCCCCGCACCGTCCCTCGTGGCTATAGTAGCGATGCGCTCGGTCACCCGGATCCGTACGGTGCCGGGCCACTCCCGGCGCACCTCGGCCCGCTGTACCCAGGCCAGGCCGGCCAGGCGCGCCGCGGCCTCGGAGCCGTCGACCTCGGTCATGGGCCGGCCAGGGGGCGTGCCCGCCGCGGCCCGGATGGCATCCTGCGGCGTGTGCGTCGCCCCCTCGACCAGCACCCGGTTGACGTCGAGCAACGGCGAGCGGGTCAACCCCCAAGCGGACGCAACCACGACCACCACCCCCACGACGGCGGCCAGCCACCGCAGGCGACGGCGCCCCTCGGCCCGCCGCACGTCGATCTGGCGCCTGCGGAGACGCGGGTCGACGGGGACCCGGCGACGCCCGGGCCAGGGCGGTTGCCTGGACGGGGCAGGCTGTGGGGGTCGAGTTGTGCCCTCTGTGGTCGTCCTCATACCCTCAACCTCTTGTCGAGTGTCATCACGAGCTGCACTGTTATGCCTCTCCCCCGCTCAGCGGGCCGCTCAGGCCCTGCCCCCCGCTCAGCGGGCCGCTCGGGCCCTGCCCCCCGCTCAGCGGGACGCTCGGGCCCTGGGGGGAGCCGACGAGGTGGTTCTCGACCCGGAGGTGAACGCCGGTGCGGTCGGCGACCACCCGCGCCACCTCGGTGACGAGCGAAGCCACGTCGTCGGCTGATCCACCGTCGTCCACCTGTACGAAGTTGGCATGCTTGGGCGACACGAACGCGGATCCCCGCCGGAACCCCCTCAGCCCCGCCGCTTCGATGAGGCGTCCGGCCGAGTCGCCCGGTGGGTTGGCGAAGACCGACCCCCCGTTGCTCCCCCCCGGTTGGTGCTCTCTGCGCCACCGCACGATGTCGGCGATGGCCGCCTCCGACGTCGCCCGGTCGCCCTGCTCCAGCCCGAACCGTGCCGCCACCACGACGTCGGCCGGGCCGAGGGCCGATCGGCGGTACCCCAGGTCGAGCTCGTCCGCCCCCATCTCGCGAACGCCGCCGGGCGTCCCGCTCGGATGGCCGCCCGGGCCGCTCTCGCCGCGGAGGTCGACGACCCGGGCGGCGACGAGGGTGCCACTCACGTCGCTGCCGTGGCCCCCGGCGTTCATGCGCACCGCCCCGCCCACCGACCCGGGCACGCCCACCGCCCACTCCAGGCCGGTGAGGCCGGCGGCCGCCGTGCGCCGGGCCAGGACGGGCAGGCTCACCGCCGCCCCTGCGATCACCTCGGTGCCGGTGACGGCGATGTCGGTGAAGCCGGCACCGAGCACGACGGCCAGACCGGGGAAGCCACGGTCGGCCACGAGCAGGTTGGAGCCCCGGCCGATGACCACCACCGGGATCCCCGACTCGGACACGGCCGCCGCCGCCAGCCGCAGGTCGGCTTCGTCGGCGGCCTCGAAGAACAGGGCGGCCGCCCCTCCCACCCGGTAGGTGGTGAGCGGCCCCACCGGTACCTGGCGGCGGACCCGCTCCCCGAGCACCGCGGCGGCGCGCTCGACCGGCGAGCTCATCCGCCGTCACCCGCTCGCAGCAGGTCGTCGGCCAGGGTCGTCACGTCGCCTGCGCCCACGGTCAGGCACAGGTCGCCGGGACGCAGCCGCGATCGCAGGAAGGCCACCACGTCGTCGCGCTCGGGCAGCCACGCCACCGCCTGGCCGGGCCGGGCCTCGCACACGGCGTCGACGACGAGCTTCCCGGTGACCCCCGGCCGGGGCTTCTCGCCCGCCCCGTAGACGTCGGTGACCACGAGGAGATCGACACCGTCGAACACCGTGGCGAAGTCGCGCCACAGGGCCTCGGTCCGGCTGTACCGGTGGGGCTGGAAGACGCAGGTCACCTTCCGCCACGATCCGCCCCGGGCCGAGGCCACCGCCGCGGCCACCTTGGCCGGAAGGTGGGCGTAGTCGTCAACCACGGTGATGCCGCCGGCCTCGCCCCGCACCTGGAACCGCCGGTCGACCCCCGGATAGGCGGCCATCGCCGCCGCCGCGGCCGGGAACGGGACGTCAGCATCGAGTGCCTCGCCCTCGATGGTGGCGGCGAGGGCGGCGGCCGCGTTGAGGGCATTGTGGCGGCCGGGGGCGGGCACCCGCACCTCGCCCAGGGCGATGCCGCGATGCTCGAGCACGAAGCTGCTCGAGGCGGCTTCGAGGACCAGCCGCGTGACGCGGTAGTCGGCCCCCTCGTCCGTGCCGTAGGTGGCCGCCCCCACCCGCCGGCCCACCCGGGCGGCCGGCTCGTCGTCGGCGCACACGAGAGCCCGGCGGGCACCCGACAGGAACCGGGCGAAGGCAGCCTCCAGGGCGTCGAGGGCGCCCCAGTGGTCGAGGTGGTCGGGGGCGATGCTCGTGACCACGGCCACCTCGACGGGAAGGTCGAGGAAGGTCCCGTCGCTCTCGTCGGCCTCGACCACCAGCCACTCGCCGCGGTCCCACCGGGCGCCCGTGGCCATTCCGCCGATCAACCCGCCGACGATGAAGGAGGGGTGCAGGCCGGCACCGGCCAGTGTGGTGGCGAGCATGGCCGTGGTCGTGGTCTTCCCGTGTGTGCCGGCGGCGGCGATCGTGCGGCAGAGGGCGGCGATCCCGGCGAGCAACTCTCCCCGGCGCAGCACGGTTGCGCCCCGCTCTGCGGCGGCGACCAGCTCGGGATTGGCGGGCGGGACGGCCGTCGAGGGCGTCACGATCTCGGCGTCGCCCACCGCCCCGGCGTCGTGGCCGACGGTGGCGTCGACGCCCAGGCTCCGGAGGCGGTCCACCACCGGCGACGGGGCCATGTCCGTGCCCGAGACCTGGTGGCCCTGGGCGATCAGCACCTCGGCGATGGCGCTCATGCCCGACCCCCCGATGCCCACAAGGTGGATGCGGCGGGGCCGGCTGAGGTCGACCGGCTCAGCCACTTCGGGCACACTCCTCCACCAATGCGGCCACCGCGCCGGCCGCATCGCGCCGGGCGAAGCCGGCCGTCGCCTTGGCCATCGCCTCGAGCCCGGCCGGGTCGCCGACGAGGGCATCGACCTCGGCGGCCAGACGGGCGCCGTCGAGCTCGCCGTCGGACACCACCACCGCGCCGCCGGCCTCGACCAGGTGGCGGGCGTTGGCCGTCTGGTGGTCGCCCGGCGCACCAGGGAGGGGCACCAGGACGGCCGGTAGTCCGACGGCCGCCAGCTCGGCGATCGACCCGCCGGAGCGGCAGACGGCCACGTCGGCGGCGGCCAGGAGCAGGTCCATGCGCTCCTCGTACTCCACCGGTGCGTACAGCAGCCCGCCGGGGGGCAGGGTGGGGACCTGTTCGCTGATCATGGCCCAGTCGCGGCGGCCGACGACGTGACGGACGGCCAGGTCGTCGCGGCCGGCCCAGCGGTCGAGGGCGCCCAGCACGGCGAGGTTGATGCGACGCGACCCGAGTGAGCCGCCGAAAGCGGCGACGACCAGGCGGTCGGCGGGAAGGCCGAGCGCCTGGCGCGCCTCGTCGCGGTCGCGCCTGCGGTCGACGGCCAGCATCTCCGGACGGACCGGGTTGCCCGTGAACCGGGCCCGGGGAAGGTCGGTACCCGGGAACGAGACCGCCGCGGCCCGGGCGAAGCGTCCGAACAGCCGGTTGGCGGCACCGGGCACGGCGTTCTGCTCGCAGACGACGAGTGGCACCCGCAGCAGCACGGCGGCCGCCGCCCCGGGCACGCTGGCGTAGCCGCCGAGGGAGACCACCACCGCCGGCC
>JBPCJV010000328.1:0-3000 GCA_051004925.1 Acidimicrobiales bacterium
GCCACTGCCTCCTAGGCGGCTGCGCCGCCCGGGCCGGCGGGCCCCGTCACTGCCTCCTAGGCGGCTGCGCCGCCCGGGGCCGGCGGCCCCGGCCAGCGCGCCGACGACAGGAAGGACCAGCGCCACGACCAGGGCGCCGACCTGAACGTCGGTCACGCCAGGTTGGCGGCGACGGCGGCCAACGCGGCAGCGATCAGGGCCAGGATCCGGGCCGCCCGTCGAGGAATGGCCCGGGACACGACGAGGGCGGCGACGATCCCCACGACCGAGGCCGCCACCCGAAGGGCGACCATCGACACCGTGTCCCGCCCCACGGCCGGCCCGGCCACGAGGGCGGCGGCGAACACCCCGCAGGCCACCGCGCCCGCAAGGCCGGCACCCAGGGCGTCGGGGGCGGCCGAGTCGAGCGCGTCCGGGTCGAGCGGGTCCAACACCCCGCTCACTGGGCCGATCGGGCCCCGCCGACGGGGACACGCCAGCAACACGGCGGCGGCGGCCGCCCAGGACGACACCACCATCAGGGTCGGCCCCGACCATCCCGCCGCTCCGACGACGGCCTGGCCTCCGGCGAGGGCAGTCAACGACGTGGAGCCCCACCTCCCGGCGACGGCCACCGCGACCAGCACGCCCGTCGCGCCGACTGGCACGCTGGCGGCAGCCAACCCGAGCAGGATCCCGAGGGCCAGGGCGTCGCCCGACGACGTCGCCGCCATCGTCGCCATACCCACGGCCGCGCCGAGGGCCAGCAGCCGCGCCGGGCCCGCCACCCCGCTCGGGCCCTGTCCCTCGCCCATCTGGCCCCTCGGGCCCGGCGGTACGGCCGGCCGGGCGCGACGATCAGCCCGCCCGTCGACGGGCGGGTCGCTCAGCACGGAGCTCAACTCCGTGGTGGTCGTGGCTCCGATACCGCGCCCCGCCAGCCCGGCCGGCTCAAGACGCCGAGCCGCCGATCGCGAACATGCGGACGAGATGGTCCCATGCGCAGTCGTGGCACACCTCGACCACGTAGCAGGTGACGGCGTCGGCCCTGCGGGTGAGCTTGGAGAGCTCCCGCTCGGAGGTGATGCAGCGGCCGTGGGCCGGCAGCCGGGCCCCGAAGGCGTAGGACACGAGCACCACGCCGGGGTCGTCGCAGATGGGGCAGGGCTCGCTGCGAACCCCGCCGACGTTGCGGGCGGCCCGCATCAGCTCCGGGTGGGCGTCGCATACGTCGAGGCGCGACAGCCGGCCCCGGTGGAACTCGTCGATGGTGCGCCGCCGGACGAGGCGGTAGTCGACCTGGCCCGACGTCGTCGCAGGCCGATGACCCCTGATCGACTCGGGCCGGAAGCTCACGGCAAATCAGGCTAGGCCCCCCGAAGCGCGTCTGTCACCGCCCCGGTCGATTCGAGCCGTTGAGCACCGGTTGACGAAGGCGGGCCGATCCGTCATACTCTCCCTCGATATATCGACTCGATATAGCTGATCGGCAGACATCGGCCGGAAGGAAGCGAGGAACACGCAGGTGCTGGAGCTGGCCATCCTGGGACTGCTCAAGGAGCAGGATCTCCACGGCTACGAGTTGAAGAAGCGGCTCACCGAGGCCCTCGGTCCTCTGTCGAGCGTCTCGTTCGGCTCGCTCTACCCGGCGTTGTCCCGTCTCGAGCGCAAGGGGGCCCTCGAGGCCGCCGAGGCCGAGCCCGGGCCCGCGCTGCCGCCGATCCCCATGACCGGCTCCATCGCCGGTGAGCTCGCCGCCTTCCGGGCCCGGCGCTCGGGCCGTCACCCCACGACCCGCACGGGTCGCGGCCGGAAGGTGTACCGGATCACCCCGGCCGGCGAGCGTCTGTTCGAACAGCTCCTGGAGTCCGACGCCGTCGACGACGACCGCGCCTTCAGCCTGCGGCTGGCGTTCTGCCGTCACCTGCGTCCCGATGCCCGCCTCGGCCTCCTGGAACGGCGCCGGGCCCAGCTGGTCGAGCGCCTGGCGCAGGCCCGCGCCGCGGCCCGCGGCCGGCGGGAGCGGATGGACTCCTACACGAGATCGCTGGTTGAGCACGGCGCCGAGACAACCGAGCGCGACATCTCATGGCTCGACGGCCTGATCGCCAGGGAGCGCGGCAACGGCCGCGTCGACCCGCAGGACACACCGGGGGACAGCCCGCAGGAGACCACCGTCTCCTCACTTCAGGAAGGACACCCAGCGTGAGCAGCTCGTCATCGCAGCACCCGCACCGCACCGTGCGCCTGGCCATCGCCGGCGTCGGAAACTGCGCCAGCTCGTTGGTGCAGGGCCTCGACTACTACCGCGAGGCCGACGCCGACGACGCCGTCCCCGGCCTGATGCATGTGGTCCTCGGCGGCTACCACGTACGCGACATCCAAGTGGTCGCCGCCTTCGACGTCGACGCCGCCAAGGTCGGCCTCGACGTGGGCAAGGCCATCTTCTCGAGCCAGAACAACACCGTCCGCTTCTCCCCCGTGGGCGAGCTCGGGGTCGAGGTGCAGCGCGGCCCGACCCTCGACAGCCTCGGGCGCTACTACCGCGAGACGATCGAGGAGTCGCCCGCCCCAGCCGTCGACGTGGCCGAGGTCCTGCGCGCCAGCCGGGCCGACGTGCTCGTGTCGTACCTGCCGGTGGGCTCCGAAGAGGCCCAGAAGCACTACGCCCAGGCCTGCCTCGACGCCGGCGTCGGCTTCGTCAATGCGATCCCGGTGTTCATCGCGTCCGATCCCGAATGGGCGGCCCGCTTCACCGATGCCCGCCTGCCGATCGTGGGCGACGACATCAAGAGCCAGGTCGGCGCCACCATCGTCCACCGCATCCTGGCCCGCCTGTTCGAGGACCGGGGCCTGGTCCTCGACCGCACCTACCAGCTCAACGTGGGCGGCAACATGGACTTCAAGAACATGCTCGAGCGCGAGCGGCTCATGTCCAAGAAGGTCAGCAAGACTCAGTCGGTCGCCAGCCAGATCGAGAACGGCATCGCCTCCGACAACGTGCACATCGGCCCGAGCGAC
>JBPCJV010000329.1:0-4372 GCA_051004925.1 Acidimicrobiales bacterium
ACGAGCCATTCCGGGGAGAGGAACCGGGTCACGCCCCATTGTCGTCCACCCGTGTCCTACGGTGCCGCGGTGGACGAACAGGGCCCGAGCGGTCCCCGGAGCGGGGAACGCCGGCATGCGCCGGGACGGGAGCGCGGCTGGGAGGAGTCGTGGTCGTTCGACTTCGTGAGCGAAGGGGGCGCGTACGGGGGCTTCGTCCGCCTGGCACTGCGCCCGGCCGACGGTCGCGCCTGGTACTGGGCCTACCTCGTCCGGCCGGGGCGACCAGTGGTCGTCGTCCGTGACCACGACGTGGAGCTTCCGCGCGGCCGTGAGCTCGAGGTACGGGGCGACGGCCTGTGGGCCCAGGTGATCTGCGAGACGCCGCTCGACCACTGGAGCGCGGGCCTCGAGGCCTCGGCCGTGGCCATCGACGACCCCGCCCGGGCCTGGGGTGACGAGCGTGGCGACCCCGTGGCCCTCGGCCTCGACCTGGAATGGGAGATGCAGGCGCCGCCCCAGGCTCTCGGCGACCCCGACGGGTACGTCCAGCCCGCCACCGTGCACGGCGAGGTGCTCCTGGGCCCCGAACGGCTCAGCGTCGACGGCACGGGTTGGTACACGCACGCGTGGGGCCGGCCCGGATGGCAGGACGCACAGTGGTGGGACCTGAAGGCCCGCCTCGGCGACGGCACCGCGACGGCCGCCGATGGCTCCGGCCAGGCCTGGATTTGGTCGCACGGCGCCACCACCGCCGTGGCCGGCGCCGCCACCATGGACACGTCCTGGGGACCCGATGGCCTCCCTTTGGTCGCCGACATCGTGGTGGGGGATCCCGGCGCGTCCGGCCCCGGGCTACCGGTGACGCCGGTGGCTCTGGCGCCGGTGCCCCTCGACGGGGCCGGGGGGCGCCTCGGTGTACTCGTCCGGGCCCTCTGCACGTTCGGGCCAGGGCCCAGTGAAGGGTCGGGCTGGACCGAATGGCGTCAGCCGATCAGGTAACCACGAGCTGCGCCGGCTGGTGCGCCGGGTGCAACTGGCAGAACACACGGTACGTGCCTGCCTTGTCGGCGGTGAACGAGATCGTCTCGGTCTTACCCGGATCGAGCGTCTTGGCCACGCCGTAGCCGTCAATGCTGAACCCGTGGGGCTTGTCGGTGGCGGTATTGGTGACCTTGATCTCGACCTTGTTCCCCTTTCCCGCCTTCAGGTCAGCGGGAGTGATGGCATTGGCGTCGCCAACCGGCCCATCCTGCACAGTGAGTTTATCGGTCGTGCCGCCGCCGCATCCCGCGATGCCGACGGTGGCGAGCATGACGGTCGCAGCAAACGCCACAGAACGTGTTCTCACCTGGTCCCCCGATGTTCGAGCCGATCGTATTCGCAAAAGGGTGGCACATCTACTGTCGGCCTGCCGCGGATGGTGGCACACATCCACTGTCGGTACGCCGGGGCTGGGGACGTGATCGGCACTCTCCCGTGGCAATTGTTGTTGGAGTCCGATCCGTCGCCCGACGGGCGGGACATCTCCTTCATTGCCGTCGGAGCTCAGGGGCCCAAGCGTGGTTGACCCGTCTTCCCGGGCACCGGTAGTCGTCCCGGCTGGGGGATGAGACGCACTTTGTTGACAGCAGCCGACACGCAGGCAACGCTCGGGGTCTCCGATCAATCGGGTCGGAGGGGGCAGGAGGAAATCATGGCGAATGGCGGATTCCCGGTACTGAAGAACGGCTCCAAGGACTCAGAGGGCAACGCGGTACGTATGGCGCAGTACCTGCTGCGCGAGTGGGGCCAGAACATCCAGCCCGACCACATCTTCGGCCCGGTCACCGAGGCGGCCGTCAAGCAGTTCCAGGGGTCGAAGAAGCTGCAGGTCGACGGCATCATCGGCCAGCAGACGTGGGGCGCACTCCTCGTCACCGTCCAGAAGGGCATGAAGGGCGAAGCGGTGAAAGCCGTGCAATCCCAGTTCCCTGTCGCCGACGACGGCATCTTCGGCCCGCTCACCGAGCAGGCGGTCAAGACCTTCCAGACCCAGTCCGGGCTGACTTCCGATGGCATCGTCGGCCCGAACACGTGGCGGGCACTGGCCAACAGCCCGATGCAGCCTCCGGGCTCCTCAGGCTGACATCTGGCGGTCTACCGGCGGGAGAGGTCGAAGCGGCCGAGCGTCCCCGAGCCGGCCACGCTGGCCCGGAACTCGGGGGCGTCGCGGATCGAGTCGAACGCCTGCTGGTCGGCTCCCTGCCACACCCAGAACGACACCCCTTCGGCGCCGTGGTCGTAGGAGACCTCGAAGAAGCGCAGGAGCTCGGCGCGGGGCGGGACACCGGGGCGGCCGCCCTCGGGCCCCCCGTCGTAGGCCTGGCCCACCGGGAACACGGGCTTGCCGTAGCCGCGTAGATAGGCCAGGGCGCCGGCCACGTCGGAGCCGGGCTCGCGGTCCAACCAGTAGACCATCGGGGCCACGGCGTCGAAGTGGGCGACCACCTCCGAGTACGGGTACCCGAGGGTCGCCATCCAGGCCGAGGGCCGGGGGACGACGGCCACCAGCGGCACGGCCGGCCCGACCGCCTCGCGCAACCCCGCCCCGTAGGCCGCAGCCGCTTCGGCGCTGAGGGCGGTGCCTTCCGCCGGGGTCTCGATGTCGGCGGCGAAGCCGTCGAGGTGGTGCCCCGTCGGGGTCCGGTACTCGACGGCCGCCGCCGCCCGGCTCACGTCGTCGGTGGCGGAGATCAGGCGGGGAAAGTCCCAGCCGTACACCCGGATGCCCGCGGCATGGGCGGCGGGCAGGATGCGGTCGAGGAAGTCCCCGGCGTAGAAACCGTCCCACGAGGAGCCCGTGCGCACGTAGAGGTGGGTCAGCCCCACGTCGGCGGCCCGGGCCACGATGGCGTCGGCGTCGTTGCTCTCGGTCTTCTCGGGCTGCCAGATCCACATGCCCTTGCCGTAGGGGAGGCTGCGGGGCAGGACCTTCGGCACCGAGGAGGCCTCGAGGCCGGCGACCAGGCCCAACCCCGAACGCCGGGCCGCGGTGGCCAGCCCGACCATGGCCAGGCTCATGGCCGTGCCCAGGCAGACGGTGGCCACCAGGCGCTGCCGGCGTGACGGCCACGTCTCCCTGAGCCACCGGTCGAGCGAGATCGGCGCGGCGTGGGCAGGCAGGGTCGTCTTGGCAGGCTGAGTCACGTGGGCAGGCAGGATCGTCTCGGCAGGCATGGTGTGCGGGCTGCCGGACTCCCCCAGTCGGACGTGGTCCGGCTCCCGAGGTACTCCCTTCGCCGTCAGGGCCCTCGATCCCTCCCCGCAGTGGTGAGATTCACACTCCGGGTGGGGGGTCTGACGTCAGTCGCCCCGCAGGAGCGAGCGTTTGACGTCCTCGATGGCGGCGGTGACCTTGATGCCCCTGGGGCAGGCGTCGGTGCAGTTGAATGCCGTGCGGCATCCCCACGTGCCGGAGCGGTCGTCGAGGATCTCAAGGCGCTCGGAGCCGGCCTGGTCGCGGGAGTCGTAGACGAAGCGGTGGGCGTTGACGATGGCGGCCGGCCCCACATAGGACTCGTTGCCCCAGAACACCGGGCACGAGGTGGTGCACGCCGCGCACAGGATGCACTTGGTGGTGTCGTCGAAGCGGGCGCGGTCGTCGGGGCTCTGGAGGCGCTCGCGGTCGCCGGCATCGTCGTCGTTCACCAGCCACGGCTTCACCGACCGGTACTGCTCGAAGAAGGGCTCCATGTCGACCACCAGGTCCTTCAGCACGGGAAGGCCGCGGAGGGGCTCGACGCTGATGCGGTGGCCGACGTCGCCGATCAGCAGCACGCAGGCCAGGCGGTTCTCGCCGTTGATCACCATGGCGTCGGAACCACAGACGCCGTGGCCGCACGAGCGCCGGAAGGCCAGGCTGCCGTCGTGGTGCCAGCGCACCTGGTGGAGGGCGTCGAGCACGCGGTCGGTCTCCTCGACCTCGACCTTGTAGGTCTCCCAGTGGGGCTTCCGGTCGTGGTCGGGGTCCCACCGCCTTATGCGCAGCTCGACGGTCACCATCTCAATACTTCCGTTCCATGGGGACGTAGGGGCCGGCCTCGACGGGCTTGTAGTCGAGGCGGACACTGCCGTCGGCGGCGCGGGTGGCCAGCGAGTGGCGCATCCAGTTGGCGTCGTCTCGCAGGGGATGGTCGTCGCGGGAGTGGGCGCCGCGGCTCTCGGTGCGAGCCAGGGCGCTGGCCGCCACCGTCTCGGCCAGGTCGAGGAGGAACCCCAGCTCCAGGGCCTCGGTGAGGTCGTAGTTGAAACGGCGGCCCTTGTCCTGCACCGATGCGCTGCGGTAGCGCGACTGCAGGGTGGCCACCGTGGCCTGCACCGACTCCAGGCTCTCCTGGGTCCGGAACACCGA
>JBPCJV010000330.1:0-9862 GCA_051004925.1 Acidimicrobiales bacterium
TCAGAGCCAAGAGCGACGACTCCGACGCTCCGTCAGAACCCGCCGGGGAACGCCGGTACCTCAACCGCGACCTGTCGTGGCTCGACTTCGCCGCCCGGGTGCTCACGCTGGCCGAGGACGAGCGTCAGCCCCTGCTGGAGCGGGCCAAGTTCATGGCCATCTTCAGCGACGGGCTCGACGAGTTCTTCCAGGTGCGTGTGGCCGGGCTCAAAGAGCAGGTCGCCGCCGGGCTGGGCGCCAACAGCCCCGACGGCATGAGTCCCACCGAGCAGCTGCGGGTCATCCGCGACCGGGTGCACACCCTGTTCGCCCGCCAGAGCGAGGCCTTCAACGACGGGATCGCTCCCGACCTGGCCGACGCGGGCATCGTGCTATCCGACTGGACCTCGCTCGACGACGACGACCGCCAGTTCCTGGTCAAGGCGTTCCACGAGCGCATCTTCCCGGTGCTGACACCGCTCGCCGTCGACCCCGGCCATCCATTCCCCTACATCTCCAACATGTCGCTCAACCTGGCCGTCACCGTGCAGGACCCCAAGACGGGTGAGAACCGCTTCGCCCGGGTCAAGGTCCCCCCGCTGCTGCCCCGGTTCGTGGTGATGCCCGACGGCGAGCGCTTCGTGCCCGTGGAGCAGGTCATTGCCGCCCACCTCGACACGCTGTTCCCGGGCATGGAGATCCAGAACCGCGAGCCCTTCCGGGTCACCCGCAACGCCGACCTGGCCCTGGAGGAGGAGGAGGCCGACGACCTGCTGGCGGCGGTCGAGCTGGAGCTGCGGCGCCGCCGGTTCGGCCGGGCCGTGCGCCTCGAGGTCGACAGCCGGATGTCGGAGGAGACCCGCGAGCTGCTCATGCGCGAGCTCGAGGTCGACCCCGACGACCTCTACGCCGTCGACGGCCCGCTCGACCTCGGCGGGCTGTGGTCGGTCTACGAGCTCGACCGCCCCGACCTGAAGGAGGAGACCTGGGTGGGGGTCACCCAGCCCGTGCTGGTCGACGCCGAGTGCGACCCCGCCGACCTGTTCGCAGTCCTGCGTGAACGCGAGGTCCTCGTCCATCACCCCTACGACTCGTTCGCCACCTCGGTCGTGGCCTTCGTCGAGCAGGCCGCCTCCGACCCCCAGGTCCTGGCCATCAAGCAGACCCTGTACCGCACGTCGGGCGACAGCCCCATCGTGAAGGCCCTCATCCGCGCCGCCGAGGATGGCAAGCAGGTGGCGGTCCTCGTCGAGCTCAAGGCCCGCTTCGACGAGCAGGCCAACATCGCCTGGGCCCGCGCCCTGGAGGAGGCGGGGGTCCACGTCGTCTACGGCCTGGTCGGGCTCAAGACCCACACCAAGACGGCACTGGTGGTGCGCGACGAGACCGACGGGATCCGCCGCTATTGCCACATCGGCACCGGTAACTACAACCCGAAGACGGCAGGGCTCTACGAGGACATCGGGCTGCTGTCGTCCGATCCCGACCTCGGAGCCGACCTCAGCGAGCTGTTCAACTACCTCACCGGCTACAGCCGCAAGTCGCACTACCGCAAGCTCCTCGTCGCCCCGCTGTCGTTGCGGTCGGAGATGACCGACCTCATCCGGGCCCAGCGCGACGCGGGCGCCGACGGGCGCATCGTCATGAAGATGAACAGCCTCGTCGACTCGTCGGTGATCGACGAGCTGTACGCCGCCTCCCAGGAGGGCGCGAGCATCGACCTCATCGTCCGCGGCATCTGCTGCCTCCGTCCCGGCGTGGAGGGCCTGTCCGAGAACATCCGCGTGCGATCGATCGTCGGCCGCTTCCTGGAGCACTCCCGGATCTACGCCTTCGGTCACCGCGACCAGCGCAGGTATCTCATCGGGTCGGCCGACCTGATGCCCCGCAACCTCGACCGCCGGGTGGAGGCGGTCGCGCCCGTGGAGAACGTCGATCTCCAGGCCCGCCTCCAGGAGATCCTCGACGTCTGCCTGAGCGACGACCTGCTGGCGTCGGAGCTGCATGCCGACGGCACGTGGCACAAGGTGCCGGCGGAGAAGGGCATCGACGCCCAGCGCCGCCTCCACGAGCTGGCGTTCGAACGGGTACGCCGGCGGCGCGAGCCCGACGGCAAAGGGGGGAAGTGATCTCGCCGACGACCTCGGCGACCGAACGGGAGGTCAAGCTCGGGGCGCCTCCTGAGTTCCACCTGCCCGACCTGACGGGCGTGGTCGAGGGGGTCACCGCCGCCCCCCTCCCCGAGCGCGACCTTCGGGCGGCCTACTACGACACGGCCGACCTGCGCCTGGCCCGTTGGGGGGTCACCGTGCGCTACCGCAGCGGCGAGGGCACGACCTGGACGGTGAAGCTGCCCGAGGGCGAGGAGGGCCCGGCGCTGGTGCGCCGGGAGGTGAGCTGCGAGGGCTCCGCCTCCGAGGTCCCCAAGGAGACCCTCGATCTGGTGCAGGCGTACCTCAGGCGCCAGCCGCTCAGGGTCGTGGCCAACATTCACACCCGGCGCACGGGCGTGGTCCTGAACGACGTCGAGGGCCTGCAGGTGGCCGAGGTGGTCGACGACGACGTGTCCGTGCTCACCGACGGGCAGGTGTCCGCCCGCTTCCGGGAGGTGGAGGTCGAAGTCGCCGACCGCGCCGCGCCGGATCTGCTCGATGCCGCCGTCCGCCGGCTCCGCGAGGCCGGCGCGGGCAAGCCCGACGCGACACCGAAGCTGGTGCGGGCCCTTGGAGCCCCGGCGCTGGTGCCTGCGGAATTGGGGCCGGTCGACCTGGAAGGCGACCCCACCGCCTTCGATGTGATCCGGGCGGCCATGGTGGGCTCGGTCACCCGCATCCTGCGCCACGACGCCGGAGTTCGTATCGGCGACGACCCCGAGGACATCCACCAGGCGCGCGTCGGCACCCGCCGTCTCCGGTCCGACCTGCGCACCTTCGCCCCCGTCCTGGTCGACGGATGGGCCGAGCCCCTCCGTGACGAGCTCAAGTGGCTGGCCGGCCAGCTCGGCGTGGTGCGCGACGCCGACGTGCTGGCCGAACGGCTGCGGCGGCAGGCCGACGCCCTCCCCGAGCGCGACATGGCCGGGCTGGCCCCGTTGTTCCGGCGCCTGGCCAAGGAACGTGAGGAGGCCGGCGCCCGCCTGCTCGAGGCCATGTCCGGCGACCGCTATCTCGACCTGCTCGACGCGCTGGTGGCCGGCGCCCGGCACCCGGACGTGCGGCCGGAGGCCCACGAGCCCGCCCGTCGGGTCGTGGTCGACCTGGTGGCCCGGCCCTGGCGCCATCTCAAGAAGACGGTCGGCCAGCTGCCCGACGACCCCTCCGATGCCGACCTCCATCTGGTGCGCATCCGGACCAAGCGCACGCGGTACGCGGTTGAGGCCGCCGCCCCAGCCGTCGGCGGAGGCGCCAAGTCCTTCGCCAAGGTGCTGGCCGGTCTTCAAAGCGTCCTCGGCGACCACCAGGACGCCGTCGTGGCCGAAGAATGGCTGCGACAGGCCGCGGACGGAGCCAGCGCCGCCGAAGCCCTGGCGGCCGGCGAGCTGATCGCCGTGCAGCGGGCCGACGAGGTCGCCTACCGGGAGAAATGGCCGGATGCCTGGGAGAAGGTCGCCAAGAAGAAGCGCCGCTCCGGGCTTGGATGATGAGGCGGCGTAGGCAGGTGGCTGAGGTCGTGCACGCCGCCGGAGGGGTGGTCTGGCGTCGCGGGCCGTCGGGCGTGGAGATCCTGCGCGTGCACCGCCCCAAGTACGACGATTGGAGCCTCCCCAAGGGCAAGCTCGACCCGGGCGAGACATCGGAGGCCGCCGCCCTCCGGGAGGTCGAGGAGGAGACGGGTCTGCGGTGCTTGCTCGGCAAGGAGCTGCCCCCGGTCACCTACACCGACCGCCACGGGCGGGCCAAGGTCGTCCGCTACTGGGCGATGGAGGTGCTCAGCGGCCGGTTTCGTCCCAACGACGAGGTCGACGAGGTGCGATGGGTCACCCCGGGCGGCGCCGGCGCGCTGCTGACCTACGGCCGCGACCGGCAGGTCACGGCTTCACTCGCCGTCTGACCCGGCTCGTACCCTCTTCGGCAATGGCCCTCTACCTCGTTCGACACGCCAAGGCCGGCAGCCGCCACGACTGGACGGGGCCCGACGAGAAGCGGCCGCTGAGCAAGCGGGGACGCCGTCAGGCCGAGGGCCTGGTCGCCCAACTTGGCTACCGTGGGGTCGAGAGGATCGTCTCCAGCCCCTCCAAGCGATGTGTCGACACGGTGCGGCCCCTCGCCGACACGCTCGGCCTCGAAATCGAGACGGTCCCCGAGCTGGACGAGGGGGCGACGCGCGACCAGGCGATGGGGCTCGTCCACCGGCTGGCGTCCACCACCGCCGTCGTGTGCAGTCACGGAGACGTGATCGGGGTCATCCT
This sequence comes from Acidimicrobiales bacterium, assembly GCA_051004925.1. GTDB lineage: Bacteria > Actinomycetota > Acidimicrobiia > Acidimicrobiales > AC-14 > DATAQC01. The sequence continues at coordinate 4,388 of JBPCJV010000330.1, forward strand.
CGAAGCGCTGGCCGACGACGGGGTCGACCTCCCCCCCGAGCGCCCGTGCGCCAAGGGTGCGACCTGGGAGCTCCAGGTCGACGCAGATCGCGTCGTGAAGGCGCAGTACCTGCCCCCGCCGGGGTAGAGCGGGAGAATCCGCGGACCAGGGGTATCGTTCGCTCCGGATGCGAATCGCCGCCTTCGACCTGGGCACCAACTCGTTCCATCTCCTGGTGGTCGACGCCCACCTCGACGGCACCTTCGCCCCGCTCGTGCGGGAGAAGGAGATGCTGCGCCTGGGCGACGACGTCAGCCGTGAGGGGCGCGTCAGCGAGGGGTCGATCAGGCGGGCGGTGACCACCCTCCGCCGCTTCCGCACCCTGGCCGAGGGCGTCGACAGCGACGACATCGTGGCGTGCGCCACCAGCGCCATCCGGGAGGCCGACAACGGCGGCGAGGTCGTCGACCGCATCGAGGCGGAAGCCGGACTGCGGGTCTCGGTGATCAGCGGTCGCGAGGAGGCCCGCCTCATCTTCGAGGCCATCCGGGCCAGTGTCGCCATCGACCCGGGCCCGGCCCTGTGCTTCGACCTGGGCGGCGGGAGCCTGGAGGTCATGGTCGGCGACGCCTCCGGCCTCCACTGGGCCTCGAGCGTGAAGCTGGGGGCGGCCCGACTCACCGCCGAGCTGGTGGCCAACGACCCGCCGTCGAGTGACGACGTACGGCGGCTGAGGGAACGCATCACCTCGGCTCTTGCCCCGCTGGCCGACGAGGTGGCCCCCCTCCGCCCCACGCTGGCGGTGGGCACCAGCGGCACGTTCATGGCCCTGGCCCGGATGGTCGCCGCCCGCCGCGGCGGGGGCATCCCCGTGTCGGTCAATCAGCTGACCTTCGGCCGCGACGAGTTCCTGGCCGTGCACGACCAGATCATGAAGGTGCCCGCCGGCGACCGGGCTCGGCTGCCCGGCCTCGACGCCCGGCGGGCCGACATCGTCCCCGCGGGCTCGGTACTTCTGAGCATCGCCATGGAGCTGTTCGGGTTCGACGAGCTCACGGTGAGCGAGTGGGCGCTGCGCGAGGGCATCGTGCTCGACAGCATCAACCGCCACGACGTGGCCGACTGGAGCGGTGACCCCCGGGCCATCCGCCGCTCGTCGGTGCTGCGCCTGGCTCGCGGCTGCAACTGGGACGAGGGCCACAGTCGCCAGGTGACCCGGCTGGCCCTCGACCTCTACGACCAGACACGGCCGCTGCACGGCCTGGCCGCGCCCGACCGCGAGTTGCTCGAGTACGCCAGCCTGCTGCACGACATCGGCGAGCACGTGGCCACGGAGTCGCACCACAAGCACACCGCCTACCTCGTCCAGCACGGCCGACTACGCGGGTTCTCCCCGGCCGAGGTGGCCGAGGTGGCCGCCCTGGCCCGGTACCACCGCGGCGGCGATCCCCGGCCGTCGTCGGACGGCATGGCCGGCGTGACTGCCGCCCGTCGCGACGACGTGGCCCGCCTGGCCGCCCTGCTGCGCGTGGCCGACGGCCTGGACCGGGGCCGGGTGGCGGCAGTGGGCAACCTGGACGTGGCCGTCGACGACGCACGGGTGCGGGTGCACGTGGGATCCGACAACGACATCGACGTCGACCTGTGGGGCGGCCGGAGAAAGCGCGAGCTCTTCGAGCGGCTGTTCGGCCGGCGTCTCGAGCTCCTCAGGGGCTGACGGTCGTGGGCCCCGACAAGAGCCGGTGGTCGAAGATCGGGGCGGCGGCCGGCTGGGACCCGCTCCGTCGCCCGGCCCGGCCCCGGATCAGCCACACGCCCTTCGGGCGCCTGGCCGCCGTCCACGTCCTGGCCATCGCCGGCGACACCTTCGTGACCATGGCCCTCGCCGGATCGCTCTTCTTCTCCATCTCCCCTGACGCCGCCCGCAACCGCGTGGCGCTGTACCTGTTTCTCACCGTGGCGCCGTTTGCGGTGGTCGCCCCGTGGCTCGGCCCCCTTCTCGACCGCAGCCGGAACGGCCGCCGCTCGATGCTCATCGCCTCCTGCGCCGGGCGGGCGGTGGTCTGCCTGTTCATGGCTCGCCACATCGAGAGCCTGCTGCTGTTCCCCGAGGCGTTCGTCGTGCTGGTCCTCTCGAAGTCGTACTCCATCACCAAGAGCGCCCTCGTGCCGGCCACGGTGCCCGACGAGGCCCGGCTGGTGGAGGCGAACTCCCGCCTGGCCCTTCTGGCCGTGCTCGCCGGTTTCGTGGCGGCCATCCCCGGGGCCGCGGTGCTCAAGATCGGGTTCCTCGGCGCCCCGTGGGTGATGCGCCTCGCCTCGCTGGGCTTCGCCGCGGCCGCGGTGGCCGGCATCCGCCTGGCGCGGGTTCCCGTGGACAGGTCCGCCCCCACTGTGACCCTCGCCGAGGAGAAGGCCGAGTTGCACACCGCGGCGATCCGCCTCTCGGTGACGGCCATGGCCGTGCTCCGGGCGTCGGTGGGGTTCCTGGTGTTCCTCACCGCCTTCGCCTTCCGTCGCGACGACACCCCGGCCTGGTGGTTCGGCGCGGTGCTGGCGGCGAGCATGGCCGGATCGTTCCTGGGCGCGGCGGTGGCACCGCGTCTGCGCCGGGCCGTGCACGAGGAGCGCATCCTCGCCGGTTCGCTGGTGGCCGTGGCCGTGGTGGGTGGGTTCGCCGCCAGCGCGGGCGGCCGGGCCAGCTTCGCCTTCCTGGCCGCGGTGATGGGCGCCGCCGCCGGGGCCGGCAAGCTCGCCTTCGACAGCATCGTCCAGCGCGACGCCCCCGACGCAGTGCGGGGCCGGACCTTCGCCCGCCTCGAGACCCGCTTCCAGGTGGTCTGGGTGATCGGCGCCGCCATCCCCGTCGTCTTCCCCATCCCGGGGTGGCTGGGAATGGGGGTCATCGCCCTGGCCAGCGCCGTCGGCTTCCTGGTCTACGTGACCGGCCTCGCTGCGACCCGCAGGTCTTCGGCCGCGGGCTGACCCGGACGCGACGCGCCAGCTCACAAGGGCTGGGGGGTCCCGTGAGCCGGCTGCTTATCTCACTATACTAATGGTGTTCACCCACGGCGCAAACAAGTTTCTCGGGACCCGCCCTACTCCTCGGGGAGGTCGATGCGGGCCAGCCACAGGCCGGGGGCATCGAGCTCGGCCGGGGTCGGCAGCTCCTTCTCGCTGTGCCACAGGCGGCGCAGGCCGTCCTCGCCGGCGCGGTCGACGACACCCTCGGCGAACAGGGAGCCACGCTCGTAGGCGGCGCCTTCGAGGGCCAAGCCCACCAGGCGGGCCGCGAACCGGTCACCTTCCGACGGTTCCGCCCGACGCCGGCGCATGGCTTCGGTGACCATCCCGTAGGCGCCCACCAGACCATGGCCGACCACGTCCATGATGTGGTCGACGTAGCCCGTGATGGCGGTCGTCAGGGTGGCCAGGCGGACGAGCACCTCCCGCTGGGCATCGGTCTGGACGGCCCCCAGGAGGGTCTCGGGGTTGCCGAGCACGCTCTGGATCGCCTGCGGGTCGGTGGGGTCGAGGTCGCCGAAGCTGTTCTCGACGGCGTCGGGGTCCACCTCGAACCGGCTCACGTACTCGTCGATCAGGCCGTGCAGGCGGGCCCGTACGTGGGGACGGCCGAGCACGGCATGGGTGGTGACCTCGCGGATGCAGACCCACATGCGCAGGTCGGGAGCGGGCAGGCTCCACTCGGTGGCGAAGGCGTCGATGTTGGCCGGCACGACCAGCAGCTGGTCGGCGGGGGTACGGGGGAGCGGGTGGTCGTACTGGCCCATCGACCGGCGGGCCAGGTGCCCCACCATGTACCCCGACTGCACGCCGAGGAGGACCGGCACGAGGATCTTTCCGAGGTCTCCCAGCAGGGCGGTGGCCGGGTCGGCGGGAGTGTCGGGCGGGCCCGACTGGGCCAGCGCCGCGGCCAGCTTCTCGAGGAACGGGCGGTACGCCTCCATGCTGTGCAGGGCCCAGTCGCCCTTGGTGACGGGCAGGGCGCTGAGCACGCCGCCCGCGACGGAGGTCGACAATCCGGTGGCCTCGCCCACATGGAGGTCGGCGGCGCGTAGCAGTTCCTCCATGCGCAGGCGCTCGATGGGATCGACGTTGGGCTCCGACACGCCGTCGGTGGCGATCCACTGAGCCGTCTGGCGGGCCACGTCCCAGTTGACCGGGCCCTGGCCACCGAACCAGCGGGCGAGGTCACCGAACATGGGCCACCCCTCGAAGGGGTTTGGGCCCCCCGGCGGCTCGCTACTCACGGGTGAATGGTACGCCCCCGGGCCGCAGTTCGGCTCACGAGGTGGGGGGGCGCTCGACCAGGGTCACGACCAGGCTGCGGTGCCGACCGTCGCGTACGACCTCGATGCGGAGGGTCGCGCCCGGGTCGGAGGACCGGAGCGCGGCGACCACCTCCCCCATGGACTGCACCGCCTGGCCGCCGAGCGCCACGATCACGTCGCGGGGCTGCAGGCCGCCACGCTCGGCCGGGCTCCCCGGCTTCACCTGGACGACCACGGCGCCTCCCTCGAGGTCGAGATCGGCGGCCGTGGTGCCGTCGACGTCGCCTCCCTCGATGCCGAGCCACGAGTGCACCACCTTGCCCGTGCGGATCAGCTCGTCGGCCACCGAGTGGGCCACGTCGATGGCCGTGGCGAAGGCGAAGGCCCCTGCGGAGTCGGCGGCGCCCGCGGTTGTGGTGATGCCGATCACCGCGCCGTTGGCGTCGAGCAGGGCCCCGCCCGGCGACCCCGGCGGGATCGGCGCGTCGGTCTGGATCATGTCGACGAGGGCGACGCCCGGCCCTTGCGCGGCCACAGGCTCGACGCCGGATTCGACGGCCTTCTGGAGCCGGATCTCCCGGTGCAGGGCGCTGATCATCCCTCCGGTCACCGACGGCCCCCCCGCCACGCCCACGGGAAGCCCGACGGCGACGGCGGGCTGTCCCACCCGGAGGTCGACGGCACTGCCGAGGGTGGCCACCGGGAAGGGCCCACCCTCGAGCTTGACCACCCCGGTGTCGGTCTCCGGGTCGACGCCCACCAGCCGGGCGTTCAGCTCCCGGCCGTTCGCCGTCACCGCCCTGATGGCGGATGCCCCGGCGACCAGTTGGGCGTTGGTGAGGACGTGGCCGTCGCTGCGGAAGACCACGCCCGTCCCGCCGTCCGTGCGGTTGGCCCGCTCGACCTTGAGCTGGACGATGGCGGGACGTAGGCGCTCGGCCATCTCCACCACCGGTGACACGGCGACGCTCGACCCCGTCCGGGGGCGGACCATCTGGCGCTCCACGGGCAGGGCGGACGACCCGGAAGGGTCGCGGGTCCCGATCACGGCGACGACCATCCCGGCCGACACCAGACCGGCGATCAGGGCGGAGATGCCCGCCACCGCCCAGGTGTTCGGAGGCTGGCGGTACCCGCCGGCGCCCACCAGGCCGCTCGGCGGGCCGCTCGGGCCCGACATCCCGCTCGTCGGGCCGCCGGCCG
>JBPCJV010000331.1:0-4818 GCA_051004925.1 Acidimicrobiales bacterium
GCACCCACGACCCGGGGCAGGCTGAGCAGGCGGAGGGCGTCGTCGAGAGTGATCGTGTCGAGGGACATGGTGGACAGGAGCGACGCCGTCGGGGGCTTGTCCTTGGAAGCGGCATCGACCGAGCCCAGCTGCACGTACGGGCCGTAGCGGCCGGCGCGGGCCAGGACCGGCAGCCCCGTCGTGGGGTCCACGCCGACCTCCCGCTCCTCGTTGGTCGAAGCCAGCAGGGCCTCGGCCCGCTCGACGGTGAGCTCGTCGGGGGCCAGGTCCTCGGGGACGGTGGCCTTGTCGTCGTCCCGCTGCACGTAGGGCCCGAACTTGCCCACCCGGGCCACGATCTCGCGCCCCTCGGCGTCGCGGCCGATGGGAATCGAGTTGACGGCCTTGGCGTCGATGGTCTCCAGCCGCTGGCCGACCATGGACTTGAGGCCGGCGGTGCCGTTGCCGAAGTAGAAGCGCGACAGCCAGGGCTGCGCCTCCTCCCGGCCCGCGGCGATGCCGTCGAGGTCGTCCTCCATGCGGGCGGTGAACTCGTAGTCGACGAGGTCGGCGAAGTGGTCCTCGAGCAGGCCCACCACGGCGAAGGCGGTGAACGACGGCACCAGGGACGACCCCTTCTTCCACACGTAGCCGCGGTCCTGGATGGTGCCGATGATCGACGCGTAGGTGGACGGCCGCCCGACACCTAGCTCCTCGAGGGCCTTCACCAGCGACGCCTCGGTGAAGCGGGCCGGCGGCTGGGTGGTGTGGTCCTTGACCTCGAGACCGGCCAGGTCGAGGGGATCGGACTGCGCCAGGGGGGGCAGGCGCACCTCGCGGTCCTCGAGGTCGCCCTGAGGGTCGTCGGAGCCCTCCACGTAGGCCCGCATGAAGCCGGCGAACTCGATGACCTTGCCCGATGCCGAGAACTCGACGTCGGTTCCCGTGGCGCCGGCGTCGCCCGGTGCGGCGGCGGCCCGGCCGCCGAGGCGCACCTGCATGCTCCTGCCCCGGGCGTCGGCCATCTGGGAGGCGACGGTGCGCTTCCAGATGAGGTCGTAGAGGGCCCGTTCGTCGGCCCCCAGCTCACCCGCCACCTGGTCGGGGGTGCGGAAAGTGTCGCCGGCGGGGCGGATGGCCTCGTGGGCCTCCTGGGCGTTGCGCACCTTCTTGTCGTAGCGCCGAGGGGCGGCGGGCACGTACTCGGGCCCGTAGAGGGCGGTCGCCTGGGCCCGGGCCGCGTTCACCGCCGCCTCCGACAGGGAGGTGCTGTCGGTGCGCATGTAGGTGATGTAGCCGTTCTCGTACAGGCGCTGGGCCACGCCCATGGCCCGCTTCGACGTGAAGCGCAGCTTGCGCCCCGCCTCCTGCTGGAGGGTCGACGTCATGAAGGGGGCGTAGGGCGAGCGCTTGTACGGCTTCTCCTCCACCGACCGCACGGCGAAGGCGGTGTCGGCCAGCCGGCCGGCCAGGTTCTCGGCCGCGGCCCGGTCGAGGACGACGACGTCGGCCCCCTCGGCCAGGGTCCCCGTGGTGCCGAAGTCGCGCCCGGTGGCCAGCCTGGTGCCGTCCAGGGAGACCAGGGTGGCGTCGAACTGCTCGCCGCCACTCCGTTCGGGCACGGAGCCTGGGCCAGGCTTGGCGAAGGTGCCCTCGAGTCCTGCGTACGACGCCGTCCGGAACCGCATGCGGGCCCGCTCGCGCTCGACCAGGATGCGGGTGGCCACGCTCTGCACCCGCCCGGCCGACAGCTTGGGCAGGACCTTCTTCCACAGCACCGGGGAGACCTCGTAGCCGTAGAGGCGGTCGAGGATGCGGCGGGCCTCCTGGGCGTCGACGAGGCGACGGTCGAGGTCGCGGGTGTCGTCGACCGCGGCCCGTATGGCCTTGGCCGTGATCTCGTGGAACACCATGCGCTTCACGACCATGCCCGCCGGCGGTGAGAGCACCTCCATCAGGTGCCAGGCGATGGACTCGCCTTCGCGGTCCTCGTCGGTGGCGAGATAGAGGACGTCGGCCTGCTTCAGGAGCTGCTTCAGCTTGGTGACGACGTGCTTCTTCTCGGTGGCCACGACGTAGAGGGGCTTGAAGCCGCCGTCGACGTCGACACCGAGGCGGGCCCACGGTTCGGCCTTGAACGCGGCGGGAACCTCGTCCGCCCCGCGGGGCAGGTCGCGGACGTGGCCGATCGACGACTCCACCACGAAATCGGGGCCCAGGAGGCGCGCGATGGTGCGGGCCTTGGCGGGGGACTCCACGATGACGAGCGGTTTGGTCACGAGTCGAGAGGTTGGGCAGGCCGAGGGGGCAATGTCAAACGGGTGGGGCTGGCTACCCTGCCCCGATGACCCCGACTATGACGTCGTGGCCAGCCGGACGGCGTCGTCGAAACCCATGGGCTCGAAGGGGATCAGGGCGCGGATGCGGTCGTCGTTGACGACGACCTCTACGGAGAGGCCCTCGGCCAGCGGCCGGGCGATCGAGGCGGGCTGGTCGGTGACCAGGCCGATCCAGTGAGCCGACAGCGTCGGGGTGAGCACCGGCACCTTGAGGATGACCCGCTTCCGCCCGGTGAGGTCGGCGTAGCGGCGCATCATCTCCTCGTAGGTGAGCACGTCGGGGCCGCCCACGTCGTAGCCGCCGGCGGGCAGGTCGAGGGCGGACACGAGATAGCGGACCACGTCGGGGAGGGCGATCGGCTGGCACCGTGTCGTCACCCATCTCGGGCAGACCATCACCGGCAGGCGCTCCACGAGCTGGCGCATGATCTCGAAGCTGGCGCCCCCCTGGCCCACGACGATGGCCGCCTTCAGCTCCACGGTGTCGGCGCCGTCGCGCAGGATGCGCCCCACCTCCTGCCGGGAGCGGAGGTGGGCCGACGGACTGTCATCTCGGCCCGTCACCCCGCTCGAGGGGCCGCTCGGGCCCGCCACCCCGCTCGAGGGGCCGCTCGGGCCCAGGGCACCGAGGTACACGACCCGTTGCCCGCCGCGCCCGGCGGCGTCGGCGAAGGCGGTGGCGGCACGGCGGTCGGCCTCGACGAACCCCGTTCCGTCGCCGGTTCCGTGTGTGCCCGCCGGGCCGGCCATCGAGTGCACCAGGTAGTAGGCGGCCCGGCACCCGTCGAGAGCGGCATCGATGGTGGCCGGGTCGGCGGTGTCGAAGGCGACAGGCTCGCCCTTGCCCTGGTAGCGGTGCGGGCGCCGGGTGCCGGCCAGTACCTCGTGGCCCTCCTCGACGAGAGACGTGACGAGCTCTTGGCCGACGAAGCCGGTGGCTCCGGTCACGAGGATTCTCACGGCGGCAGACCTACCACATCGCCACCGATCTCACCCTTCGGCTGTAGCTGCGTTCGGGCAGGCAGCCGGCGGGAGCGCTGGTGACCGTCGTCGTCGTCGGCCTGGTGGTGGCGGCCCTGGCCTGGGCGTGGCTGTTCGCCTCCAGGCGGGGGACGTTCTGGAACCGGGCGGTAGTGGCCGGGCTGGTCATCGGCGCTTACGGGGCCGTGGCGCAGCGGGACCGCATGGGGGCCCTCCTCAGCCCGACGCTGGTCGACGTGGCCATTGGCGCGGGTGGCGCGGCCGCCCTCTACGGCGCCTTCTGGATCGGCGACCGGGTGATCGCCCGGGTCCTCCCTGTCCTGGCCACCCAGGGGGCCCAGCTCTACTCATTCAGGGGCGGGGCCGGCCGGGCCCGCATGGTGGGGGTGCTGTTGTTGGTCGGGCCCTGCGAGGAGCTCTTCTGGCGGGGGTTCGTGCAGTCGCGGGCGGGTGTCGTCGTCGGCCTCGCCGGCTACGCCGCCGTCCACCTCTGGGAGCGCAAGGCCGCGCTGGTGCTGGCCGCGGTCGGCGGCGGGGCGGTCTGGGCCGCCCTCTTCTCCTGGCGGACGACCCTGGTGGCACCGATCGTCTGCCATGCCCTGTGGGACCTGGCCGTGGTGGTCTGGTTTCCCTTCCGCCCACGGGAGGATTGACGTATTGCCGGGCGGTCGATAGAGGTCAAACAGCCCGAGCTACGTGGCGCCGGACGGGGGCGCCGGCGACGGCGTGACCGGTGTCTTGTCGGCGTCCGACCCGTCCGGCTCGGGGCGCGGCCGTTCCCGTTCCCGTGCCCGCGCCCGGCCTCCCGGTTCCTTCCCCGGCGGAGGTGTGGGGTGGAACGGGACGGAGGTCACGACCGTCCCCGGCCGCTCGAGCAGGGCCAGCTTCAGGGCCAGGGCGCTCTGCCCGTGAAGGAGGTTGCCGATACTCCGGAGCCCCACGACGAACTCCGGGATGATGATGGTGATGACATCGTTCGACCAGCGGTCGTCGAGCTCGTCGAGGAACGTCTCGACTGGTGCGACGAGGTCCCGGTACCGGGAGTGGACGATCTCCAGCGGCACGTCGAAGCCGAACCGCTTCCACTCGGCCTCCATGTGCTTGCGTTCCTCGTCGTCCGACGCGATGTAGAGCACCATGAGGTGGTTGGGCCGGAGCGACTTGGCGTAGTCGAGGGCGGTGATCACACCCCTGTGCACCCGGCCCACCAGGACGACCACCGTGTGGTTGAGGTCCTGATGGCGAACCTCCTCGGGGGTGATCGACAGCGCGACGTGGAGGCGGTCGTAGTGGCGCTTGATGGCCCGGAACACGAGGATGATCAAAGGGACGACGACGATCGGGACCCAGGCACCGATCGTGAACTTGTTGACGGCCACGATGAGCGTCACCAGTCCGGTGGCGACGGCACCGACCCCGTCGATCACCGTGCCGCTGCGCCAGCCGGGTTCGTGGAGCTTCTGATGGTGGCGGACCATCCCCGCCTGGCTCAGGGTGAACGAGGTGAACACGCCGATGG
>JBPCJV010000332.1:0-3446 GCA_051004925.1 Acidimicrobiales bacterium
AACGACGGGGCCCGGCCCAGATGGACCCGCCGTTCACGCGGGTCTGGGCCTCGCTCAGCGCGTCGATCACCGCAGGGGCGCCGGCGGCTACCAGCCCGGCCAGGCCCACGCCGGCCGCGGTGCCGGCCAGGGCGGCCGCCTCCCTCCGACCGTGGTGGCACCAGACCCATACGGCCACGGCGGCGAGCGGGAGCAGGGCGGCCACCTTCACCAGGGCGCCCGCGGCCAGCAGGGCCCCGGCCCACGCCGGACGCCGCCGCACCACGAGCAGGGCGCCCCCCAGCACGGCCAGGCCGACGAGGGCGTCGTTGTGCCCTCCGTTGACCACGCTCACGACCACCACCGGGTTGATCCCGATGAGGGCCAGGGCCACCGGGTCTCGGGTGCGGCGGTCGACGAGCACGAGCACGGCGCCGACCGCCAGGGCGGCCAGGCCCTGGAAGAACAGGCGAGCGCGGAGGGCGGAGTGGCCGGCGGCGGTCATCCCGGCGGCGGCGGCGACGGTGAAGAGCGGCCCGTACACCGACCTGGAGTCCACCCAGAACGCCGGCACGCGTCGCCGGATCGGATCGTCGCGGTACTCCTCGGGCGTGTGGCGGTAGGGGCTCTCCCGGTACTCGCTCACCATGCGGCCGTACATGGCATACGACCACAGGTCGGCCGACTCTGTGGGCGGCACCACCACCGCCAGCACCAGGAGGACGCCGCTCACACCCAACACCAGGCCGCGGGTGAGGCACCGGCGGCGGCGTTCGGCGCCCACCAGCGCGGCGAGGGATACGAAGGCGACCACCAGCAGCACCAGGCTGAACCCCGTCGCTCCCCGCGGCCCCCGCAGCAGCACGCCGGCCATGGCCAGGGCGCCCACCACCAACGCCGCCCGGCTCGCAGCTCCTCCGGGCTCGCCTCCCCGGCGAGCCATTACCCGATGCGTTCCACGAACTGCTCGAGCTGGCGGAGGTTGCGGCACTCGTACACGCCGTCGCAGTGCACGGCGTATTCGGAGATCACCGAGTCGCCCGTGTCCCAGTACGACCGGGGCTCGGGGTTGAGCCACCACAGGTGCCGCGCCCGCTTCCCCACCTCGGCCACCGCCCAGGCCGCCGACGCGTGGTAGTTGTTGCGGGCGTCGCCGAGCACCACCACCGTGGTGCGGGGCGTGAGCTCGGCCCCCCACCGTTCCCAGAACACCGTGAGGGCGTGGCCGTAGTCGGAGTGGCCTTCGGCCCAGATGACGTCGGCCTCGGTGTTGACCCGTTGGATGGCGTGGGCCAGGTCGTCGGACCCCTCGAACAGGCGCGTGACCTCGTCGATGCCGTCGAAGAACACGAACGACCGCACGCGGGAGAACTGCCCCGACAGGGCGTGGACGAACTGCAGGGTGAAGCGGGCGAAGGCGGCCACCGACCCCGACACGTCGGCGATCACCACGATCTCGGGCTTGGCCGGGCGGCGGTGCCGGAACCGCGGCTCGGCCGGGACCCCGCCGTACGACAGAGAGTGACGCACCGTCGATCGGAAGTCGAGCGACCCCCGGTGACGGTGGCGGCGCCGGCGGGCCAGGCGCACGGCCAGGCGGCGCGACAGCGGCAGCAGCGTCCGGCGCAGGGCTGCCATCTCGTCGCGGGTGGCATGCATGAAGTCGACGTCCTCGGGCAGCCGGCGGCGCAGCGACCGGGCCACAGCGGCCGAGCCCCGCTCCGACACCAGGCGGCGCCGGACCTCGGCGTCGACCTCGGCGCGGAGGCGGTCGGCGCTCGCCCGGTAGTCGTCGTTGCGGAGGCGGCGTTCGAGCGAACCCGGAAGCCGCCCGTCGTCGTCGGCCGCCGCCGCTCCCAGCAACCGGGCCAGGGCGCCGTCCACGTCGAGGCGCCGCCAGGCCTGGTGCGAGTGATAGGCGGCCCCCACCGGCCGCCCCGTGTCCATGCCGGCCAGGCGGGCAACGGCGAGACGGGCCACGGCGGCCAGCATGGCCGCGTCCCCGCTCTCGAGGGCGTCGGCCACCAGGGCGGCCAGGGCGGCGGCGTCGAGAGCGGGCTCGTCGGTCACGGGACCGTCGACGGGCTCGTCGAGGCCGCCGGCCGGGCGCAGCGAGAACCACACGTCGAACGCGGTGTCGAACGCGGGCCGGTGCTCCTGGCGCTTCACCAGCGTGGCGGCCAGAGCCGCCTTGAACGCCTCCCGGTCGCCCAGGTCGACGTGGCGCACCGCAGCCAGGGCGTCGAGCGACTCGGTGAGGGCCACGGGCATGCCGGCGGCGCGTAGCTCGGCGACGAACCCGGTGAGGACGACGAGCACGTTGGGCGCGCCCGTCAGCCGGACTCGGCCGTGCGCAGCTCCCGGGCGGCCCGGTCGATGTCGGCACGGTTCTTCAACAGAACGTGCAGGGTGGCGGCCGCCGTCTCCGCGTCGACGACGTCGATGTTCAGCAGCATGAGGGTGCGGGCCCAGTCGAGGGTCTCCGACACCGACGGTGGCTTGGTCAGGTCGAGCTGGCGGACCGAGCGCACCACCCGGGCCACCTGGTCGGCCAGGTGCTCGCCGATGCCCGGCACCTTGGCCGTCACGATGGCCCTCTCGCGCTCGGCGTCGGGGTAGTCGACGTGGAGGTAGAGGCAGCGGCGCTTGAGGGCCTCCGACAGGTCGCGGGTGTTGTTCGAGGTGAGGAACACCAGGGGGATCCGCGCCGCCCTCACCGTGCCCAGCTCCGGCACCGACACCTGCCAGTCGGAGAGGACCTCGAGCAGGAGGGCCTCGGTCTCCACCTCCAGCCTGTCCACCTCGTCGACGAGCAGCACGACGGGTTCGTCGGCCCTGATGGCTTCGAGCAGCGGTCGCGGGAGCAGGAACTCCTCGCTGAAGATGTCTCCCTCCACGTCGCTCCACGACCGGCGGTTGCCTTCCGTGGTCGACTCGGCCTGGATGCGCAGGAGCTGCTTGCGGTAGTTCCACTCGTAGAGGGCCTTGGCCTCGTCGAGGCCCTCGTAGCACTGGAGGCGGATGAGGCGGGCCCCCGACATGGCCGCCACCGACTTGGCCAGCTCGGTCTTGCCTGTGCCCGCCGGCCCCTCGACCAGCACAGGCTTGTCGAGGCGGTCGGCGAGGAAGACCACCGAGGCGATGGCCTCGTCGGCCAGGTAGTCGACCGAGGCGAGGACCGCCCGCACCTCGTCCGCCGACCCCAGGCGCTCCCCCATCAGGTTCTGACCTGCCCGTCCCCCATCACGACGTACTTGCAGGTGGTGAGCTCACGGACCCCCATGGGCCCGCGGGCGTGCAGCTTCTGCGTGCTGATGCCGATCTCGCCGCCGAACCCGAACTGCTCGCCGTCGGTGAACCGGGTGGAGGCGGTGACCACCACGGCGGCGGCGTCGACCCCGGCGGTGAAGCGCCGGGCCGAGGCCAGGTCGCGGGTGCAGATGGCCTCGGTGTGACCGCTGCCGAAC
>JBPCJV010000333.1:0-6906 GCA_051004925.1 Acidimicrobiales bacterium
GGGCCCGGCTGGGTGCGGTGCTGGCCATCCGGGCCAAGAACCGCCGCCTGCGGATGGCGGTGGCCATGCTGCTCGGCGCCATCGGCGTGGCCTACGGCATGGGCGAGCTGATCGTGTTGCTCTGAGACCCGTCGATCTACCACCTGATGAACGCGTGGACATCCGCGTTGCGCCGGCAGTGGGTTGGCATATACGCTGGTTCAGGTTGTATATACTGTCCGGGTGACGAAGCGACTCATCGACGTCGACGACACGGCCTTGGACGCCGCTCGGGCCGGTCTCGGCACGCGGACCATCAAGGACACCGTGAACGAAGCCCTCCGGCGAGCGGCGGCGACCCGGCGGTCGGACCTCGACGAAGCGCTTGACGTGCTGGGGAGTTGGGAACTGGACGACCGCGCCGGGGCGTGGAGGTGACCTACCTGCTGGACACCAGCGTCGTCACGAGGCTTCGGGTGCCGGCGGTTCGAGCGCGGGTTCGCGCCCTAGATGTCGCGGGGCTGGCTCGTACGGCCATGACCGACCTCGAGGTCGGCTTCTCGGCCCGGAACGGAGAGGAGTGGGAGCGTCTGATGGCAGCCCTGGCGACGCTCGAGCTGGTCGAGATCGGGCCGGACCACGTTGCCCGGGCCGGGCAGGTGCAAGGGCTTCTTGCCGTGCGAGGCCTCAAGGGACGGAAGGTGCCCGATCTCGTCATCGCCGCGGTGGGCGAGGGAGCGGCGCGAACCGTGCTCCACTACGACACCGACTTCGACCGCATCGCCTCAGTCACCGGCCAGGCCACGGAGTGGGTCGTTCCGCAGGGCACGGTCAACTGATCGACGGGCCCTAGGCGAGGACGTCTCTCGTTGTCATGCGGGCCCAGGCGGCGAGCAGGAAGACGCTCGTCCAGCAGGCCTGGAGCACAAGGTTCTGGGTGATGTTGTGCCATCGCACCGGTGTGCGGAGGATGTCGCCGAAGCTCAGCCACTCGTAGGTGAAGAGCAGGGGGTGGATACCGTCGATCTGGGGGATGGCGCCCAGGATCTGGCTCAGGATGGCGATGCCGGCGGTGGCGGCGATGGCACCCACGGGCGACTCGGTGAACGTGGAGATGAGCACGCCGATGGCCACGAGGCCGATCATCGACGCGCCCACGAGCACGGCCGCGCCCAGGCTGCGGTAGATGCCGTCCCACGCGCTGATCGTGGTGCCGGACAGGGTGACGACGCTGCCCACCGGGAACAGCGTCCACCCCACGACCAGGCCGGTGACGGCCACGGCCAAGGCGGCGACCAGGCAGAACACGACGGCGGTGACGAACTTCGACAGGATGAGGCGGGTGCGACCCACGGGACGGACCAGCAGGTAGCGCAGGGTGCCCTGGCTGGCCTCCCCCGCGATGCTGTCGCCGGCGACGACGGAAACGGCGAGCGGGAGGAAGAACGGGATGACGACGGTCAGCCCGGCGAGTGCGGCGAAGACCCCGTTGCGCGAGACCTGGTCGAGGAAGGTGGGCCCGTGCCCACCGCCAGGCCCGCCCGAGAGGCGCACGGCGAGGGACAGGAGGGCGGGGATGGCGGCGACCACGAGCAGCAGGCCTCGGGTCCGCGTGCGGCCGAACGTGAGCCCCAGCTCACTGCGCAACATCGAAGCCCTCCCCGGTGAGGGCTACGAACAGGTCCTCCAAGGTTGGTTGCACGGAGTGCAGGGCCCGGACCCGTACCCCGGCGGTGACCAGGGCGGCGTTCACGTCGTCGGGCGCCGCTCCGAGCAGCTCGGCGTGCAGGACTGCACTGCTGGCCTGCGTGGTGTCGTCGTCGGCCAGTTGCACGAGCCCGATGCCGGGCGTGGCCCGCAGCGTGGCCATGGCGTCGGACGGGTCGGGCGTCTCCACCCGCAGGGTGGCCTTCTGGGCCTCCCGAAGCTCCGTCAGGGTGCCCTGGGCGACCGTCCTGCCGTTGAACAGGACGGCGGCGTGCGTGCACACGTGCTCGACCTCCGAGAGCAGGTGGCTCGACAGGAACACGGTGGTGCCCTCGGCGGCCAGCTTGCGCACCAGGTTCCGCACCTCGCGGGTGCCCTGGGGATCGAGGCCGTTGGTGGGCTCGTCGAGCACCAGCAGCTCGACGGGGCGGACCAGGGTGGCCGCGAGGGCCAGGCGCTGCTTCATGCCCAGCGAGTAGGCCCGGGCCCGCTTGTTGGCCGCCGCGGTGAGGCCGACCCGCTCGAGGGCGTCGTCGATGCGTTGGTTACGGTCGGACTTGTGGCTACCCGGGCCGACGGCGTCGAGGCGCACCAGGTTGGCGCGGCCCGAGAGGTAGGGGTAGAAGGCCGGGCCCTCGATGACCGCCCCCACCGACGTGAGGGCGTCGGCCGTCGACCCCGGCAGGGTCTTGCCGAGGAGCCGCACCCGCCCGGCCGAGGGGAACGCCAGCCCGACGAGCATGCGGATGGTGGTGGTCTTGCCCGACCCATTGGGCCCGAGGAAACCGAAGACCGAGCCTCGTGGGACCGACAGGTCGAGGTTGTCGACCACCACCTGGTCGCCGAAGCGCTTGGTCAGCCCCGTCGTCTCGATGGCGAGCGTGTCGGTGGCCGGCCCGGACTGCGCCTGGGTGGCCTGGGCCACCGTCACCTGGTGGCGGCGGCGGCCTCGAGGCCCGCTTCGGGCACCGACCCGATCAGCAGCCGGTTGTCGTCGGTGAGCAGCACATTGACCAGGGTGGTGCTGACGAGGTGGCCGGAGCCCCAGGCACCCTGCACGGGCGAGCCCAGCTTCTTGACCATGTCGAGGCCGGGCCTCGCCTCGGCGCCCGAACCCAGGTCGATGATCGCCACCGAGTCCCAGCCCGCGCCCACGACCCGCGGCTTGGCCTTGTCGCTCTCGGGCCTCGGAGCCTCGGGGGCCCCTTCACCCTCGCCTGAGTCGCGGCCACCCGACGGCATGAGCAGCTCGGCGGCCGATCCCACCTCGGTGACGGTGGAGCCCGGCGGGGGCGTGAACTCGAACTCCGACGCCGCAGGGACGGAGAAGTTGACGGAGCTGAAGCCCACGTCGATCGCCGGCGTGCCCGATTCACGCGACAGCACCTGGACCCGGAGCGGGATGCCCGTCTCGGAGTCGACGGCCACCACCACGTCGGCCACCAGCGTGGTGCCCGACCTCGGGGCCAGGACGAGCTCGTAGGCCGGGCGGTCGGCGATGGTGACCGTATCGCGCACCACGACCCGGGTGGTGGGGTCGACCGAGCTGAGGAAGTGGTCGGCCATGGCCTCGGGCGTGGGCGCTCCCTCGGGGGCGGCATGGTTCCCGGCGGACTTGCTCTCACTGTCGTCGGCGCGGTCGTGATCGAGGGTGAGGTGGTGCACCTGCTGGCCCTCGCTCTGCCACGACCAGAGATCGTTCCCGTTGCGGATCAGGTCGCTCTCGGCCAGGGTGGAGGGCAGGGCCAGGCGCACGTTGCTCCCGGCCTGCCAGATGCCGATGGTGTGCGTACCGCTGAGCAGGGTGGTGGCGATGCCGGCTTCGTCACCCAGGAACTGGCTCAGGTCGGGAAGGCCCAGGCGGGACTTGACCGTGATCTCGCCCGACAGGCCGGGGACCGAGGCGGTCTCCACCTTGACCAGCAGGTCGCGCGCCGAGATGGGCGCCAGCGTGGGCGGCGAGTCGGTGCCGGCGAGCGAGGGCACCATGGCGTAGGCGCCGAGGATCAGGGCAGCGGCGAGCGGGGCGGCCAGCCAGCGGAGGCGGGTGGGCCCGGGACGGGATGCGGGGGTCGGCGGAGCCGGGTTCATCGCGGGCGGAGTCGTCTGTGGCATGGGCCCAGTGGACCACACCGACGATGAGAACGGCCTCAGCGGGGCCTAAGAAGTTCCTCAATTCCCGACCACGGCCGGGCCGGCGGCCCGGCGTGGGCCAGCATTGGGGCGTGAGGATCCTCGTCGTCGACGACGAACCGGCCGTGCAGGCGTCGCTCGGCCGCCTCCTGCGCCAGGCCGGCTACGAGGTGGACATCGCCGCCGACGGGCGCGCCGCCCTCTCGGCCGTGGGCGAAGGCGCCCCCGACGCGGTCGTGCTCGACGTGATGATGCCCGGGCTCGGCGGGTTGGAGGTGACCCGCCGGTTGCGGGGCATGGGCGACCAGACCCCCGTGCTCCTCCTGACCGCCCGCCAGGACGTGTCGGACCGGGTCGCCGGGCTCGACGCCGGCGCCGACGACTACCTGACCAAGCCGTTCGCAGTGGAGGAGCTGCTGGCCCGCCTGCGCGCCCTGCTGCGGCGGTCGGGGGCCGACGACACCGCCGAGCTGCGGGTGGGCGACCTCGTGCTCGACCCTGTGGCCCACGGGGCCCGCCGGGGCGACCGCCCCCTCGCGCTGACGCGGACCGAGTTCGCCCTCCTGGAGCTGTTCCTCGCCAACCCGGGCAAAGCCCTGACCCGCAGCGCCATCTACCAGGCGGTCTGGGGGTACGACTTCGGGCCGGCGTCGAACTCGCTCGACGTGTACGTCGGCTACCTGCGGCGCAAGACCGATGCGGCCGGCGAGCCCCGCATGCTGCACACGCTCCGGGGCGTCGGCTTCGTGCTGCGAGAGCCCGATCAGTCGTGAGCTTCAAGACCCGCCTCACGCTGGTGGCGGCGGGCGCCGTGGCGGCGAGTCTGATGGTGGTCTCGATCGTCGTGTACGTGGCCGTGGCCGCCAGCACCCGCTCCCAGGTCGACGACGGCCTGCGCCGCCAGGCCCTGCTGCTCGCCACCAGGGCACCGGGCCCCGGGGAGGTGATCTCGGGCGACGGCCAGATCGTCACCGTCGACGGCGAGGTCATCCCGCTGCGACCGGACAGCCTGACCTTGCCGTTCGCGACCGAAGCGCGCGCCGCGGCTGCGGGCCGGCAGGGCAACGTGTTCCGCGACGTCCACGTGGCCGGGTCGCACCTGCGGGTGCTGATCGCCCCCCTGGGGCCGGGCCGGGCCGTCGAGCTGGCTGCGCCCCTCGACCGGGTCGATCAACTCCTCCACCGCCTGCTGGTCGTGCTGATGGTGGTGACCACCGTCGGCGTCGTGGTCGCCGGCGTGGCCGGGCGGGTCGTGGCCCAGGCTGCCCTCGGCCCCGTCCTGCGCCTGCGTTCGGCGGCCAGGAACGTGACCGCGGCCCGGACCCCGGGCACGCGGGTGCCTGTCGAGGGCAACGACGAGCTGGCCGACCTGGCGACCAGCTTCAACGACATGGTGGGTGCCCTCGAACGGTCGCTGGCCGCCCAACGGTCCCTGGTGGCCGACGCCTCCCACGAGCTGCGGACGCCGCTCACCAGCCTGCGGGCCAACGTCGAGTTCCTGTTGCGGGAACCCGGCCTGGAGGCACATGCCCCCCTGCTGGCCGAGTTGCGCGACGAGACCGAGGACCTGGGATCGCTCGTCTCCGACCTCATCGAGCTGGCCCGCCACGAGAGCGACGAGGAGCCCGGGGTCGAGGTGCGTCTCGACGAGCTGACCGCCACCGCGGTCACCCGGGCCCAGCGACGGGCTTCGGGGCTGACCTTCGTCATCGACCTGCAACCCGTGACGGTGACCGGCCGGCCGGGTCGTCTCGACCGGGCCGTCACCAACGTCATCGACAACGCGGTGAAGTGGAGCCCACCCGGCGGCGCGGTCGAGGTGTCGGTGGCCGGTGGCGAGGTGGTGGTACGCGACCACGGCCCCGGCATCGCCGCCGCCGACCTGCCCAACGTGTTCGACCGCTTCTACCGCTCGAGCGAGGCCCACCAGCTACCGGGCTCGGGGCTGGGCCTGGCCATCGTGCGCCAGGTGGCCGAGGCCCACGGCGGCAGCGTGTCGGCGGAGCGGGCCCCCGACGGCGGCACCCGCATGCGGCTCTGGTTCCCGGAGTCGACCGGGCCCGATTTCCTGGCCTAGGCGGCGGCCGGCGCCTGCTCGGCGCCGAACACCGGGAAGGTGGCCAGCGGAAGGGAGGCTCCCCGCATTCCCATGGCCTGGGTGACCCCCTGGATCAGGGCGCATTCGCCCATGGCGGCGCCCCGTTCGGTCCGTCCGCGGCGGGCGCGCGAGTACGCGGCGCGCTGCTGACCCCATGCGTGCAGGTCCATGATCACTCCTACTGGTCGGGCCCCTCGGGGGCATCATCGATAGAAATGCTTTCGGCACGACGCCGGAGGTCCTGAAGTCGATCGGCCCGGCCACGCGACGCCCAGGCCGTAGGCTCGGGGTGTCGACCACGAGACGCCACATCCCAGGATGACGGTGACCACCGGCGGCAACCCGGCCGAGGTGGCCGTGAACCCGGTCACCGACAAGATCTACGTCGTCAACTTCAACCTCAGCGCCGTCAACGTCATCGACGGCGCCACCAACGCGGTGACGACGGTGGGCCCCGGCAGCGCTCCGCGCGCGCTGGCCGTCAACCCGGTCACCAACAAGATCTACGTGTCCGGCGTGGGCGGGACCCCCGGCGGGACCGTGACCGTGATCGACGGCGCCACCAACGCACCGACCACGGTGGATGCCGGGTCCGTCCCCGTCGACGTGGCCGTCAGCCCGGTGACCAACAGGATCTACGTGGCAAACGAGGGCAGCGACGATGTGACCGTGATCGCTGGCGCCAGCGACACCACCGCCACGGTGGGTGCTGGCGACCTGCCGACAGCGGTGGCCGTAAACCCGGCGACGGACAAGATCTACGTGGTCAACCGCAACAGCCACGACCTCACCGTGATCGACGGACCCACCCACGCCACGACAACGGTCGGCGTCGGCACCTCCCCGATCGACCTGGCCGTCGACCCGGTTGCCGACGAGGTCTACGTGGTCAACCAGGGCAGCGACGACGTGACCGTCATCGACGGTCCCACCGACGCCACCACCAACGTGGCGGCCGGACCCAGCCCGCGAGCCATGGCCGTCAACCC
>JBPCJV010000334.1:0-4858 GCA_051004925.1 Acidimicrobiales bacterium
GAGCGGCCCTCTGAGCGGGGTGGCGGCTCCGGTCGGTCGATCGGGTGGGTCCACCTCCTCGGAGTCACGGCCCAGCCATTCGTGCCGCCCGGCGAGGTGTACGCCCGGGTGGTCGACGCCCACGACCCCCTCACCGCCCGCATCGACGCCGAGTTCCCGGTGGTCGACGCGCTCCAGCCCCTTTCCCCCGCCGCCCCCGACGTACGCCCCGTGCTGCAGGTGACCTACCGGTTCGTGAACCAGTCGGCCGTCCTGATGCGCGAGCGGGGCCGGGGACGGGTGGTGGTCTCGGGACTGGGGGGCACCGACGCGGCGCTGGCCTCGCCCGGCCTGGCCACCGTGCTGCGCCGGGCCTTGCGCCGCCGCGAGCGCCTGCCGGCCGGCGGCCGCCCCCTCGGGATGGGAATCGTCGGCTACGGCCCCCACGGCGGCATGGGCCACGTGCACGGTGCCGCGGCGATGGACACGGCCGGGCTCGACCTGGTGGCCATCTGCGACAGCGACCCGGCACGCCGCAAGGCGGCCGAGCAGGACTTCCCGGGCATCCGGGCCCACGACACCGTCGAGGAACTGGCGGGCGACGACGGCGTCCGCGTAGCCGTGGTGGCCGTGCCGCCGTCCGCCCACCCCAGCGTGGTCTCCACCCTGCTGCGGGCGGGCATGCACGTGGCCTGCGAGAAGCCGCTGTGCTTCGCCGTCGGCGACGTCGACCGCCTCTTCGCCCTGGCCGCTGAGCACGACCGCGTGCTCACCGTGAACCAGAGCCGCCGGTGGGACCGCGACTTCGCTGCGGTGCGCCGGGCGATCAACGAGGAGCGGCTGGGCGAGGTGTTCAACGTGGAGACCTTCGTCGGTGGCTTCGACCATCCGTGCCGAGAGTGGCATTCCGACTCCACGGTCTCCGGCGGGATGGCCTACGACTGGGGCGCCCACCACGTCGACTGGATCCTGCAGCTCCACGGCTCCGGTCCCGACCGGGTGTCGGCCACGGGCCACAAGCGGGTGTGGCACGACGTCACCAACCTCGACCAGATCCGCGTGCGCATGCAGTGGGACGACGGCCGGGAGGCCGAGTTCGTGGCGTCCGACGTGGCCGCCGTGCGGCGGCCGAAGTTCTACGTGCAGGGCACGGCCGCCACGCTCGTCGGCCGCTACCGCGACGTGGCCTTCGAGCACCTCGACCCCACCCGCGGCCTCGTGCGCACCGCCGCCCATCACGCCGAGGCGCCCGCCGACCTCACCCTGGCCGGCTACGCCAGCGGACGGGGAGTGACCGAGTCGGCCGTGCCGCTCGAGCCCGAGGTGCCCTTCGCCTTCCACCGCAACCTGGCCGACCACCTGCTGCTCGGCGAGCCGCTGGCCGTGGTCCCCGGGTCGGTCCGTGAGGTGGTCGGCGTGCTCGAAGGCGCCACCCGGTCGGCCGCCGAGGGAGGCCAGCCGGTCGATCTCCGGTGACGGGCGGGGACCCGCTCCGGGTCGGCGTGATCGGCGCCACCTCGTGGGTCGCCACCGACGCCGTGCTTCCCGCCCTGGTCGCCAGCCCCCGCACGCAGCTGGTGGCGGTGGCCAGTCGCGACGCGTCCGCGGCCGCCGCCGTCACCGCCCGGTTCGGCGCCGCCCACCACTTCGGCGACTACGAGTCGGTCGTCACCCATCCCGAGGTGGAGGCCGTCTACGTCCCCCTACCCAACTGGGCGCACCGGAGGTGGACGGAGGAGGCGGCGGCCGCTGGCAAGCACGTGCTGTGCGAGAAGCCGCTGGCCCCCACCGCCGCAGAGGCCGCGGCCATGACCAACGCCTGTCGCGACGCGAACGTCGTGCTCATGGAGGCCTACATGACGCCCTTCCACCCGCGGGCCGAAGCGGTGGCCGCCGTCCTCGAGACGGGCGTGCTGGGCAGGCCCCGCTTCGCCCGGTCGGCGTTCACCTTCCCTCTCGCCGACGCCGCCAACTTCCGCTGGCTGCCCGAGCACGGCGGCGGTGCCCTGCTCGACGTGGGCGTGTACTGCCTCACGCCCCTGACCGATGTCGGCGGCAAGCCCCGGGCGGTGGCCGCCCACTCGGTCGTCGCCCCCTCCGGCGTGGACACCACCTTCTCCGGGTGGCTGGAGTTCGACGACGGGTTCTCGGCCGCCTTCGTGTGTTCCTTCGAGGCGCCCGAGTACCAGCACCTCGAGGTGATGGGAACCGCAGCCACCCTCAGGGTGGAGCTGCCCTTCGCCGGGGGCGCCGGCGGGTGCCGGGCCCGGGTGCACCATCGCGACGGCAGTGTCGAGGAGGTGGCCGGGCCCGACGGCGACCCGTACGTGGCCATGGTCGGGCACTTCGCCGCGGTCGTGCGGGGTGACGCCCGGCTGCGTCACCCACCCGAGGCGTCTGTGCGCCTCCTGCATCTGGTCGACCGGATGCGGGCCGCGGCGAGCAGGGCGTGACAACCGAACTGCGGGTGCCGGTGGCCGACGGTGTCGCCCTCCGTGTCCTCGCCTGGCGTTCGGGACCGACCGCCGGCGACGCCGTCCCGGTGCTGTGCGTGCACGGGCTGGCGTCGAACGCCCTCACGTGGGTGGGCGTGGCCGACCGACTGCACGACCGGGGCCATCCGGTGGCGGCCGTGGACCTGCGCGGCCACGGCCGCAGCGACAAGCCCGACGACGGCTACGACTTCGCCACGATGGGAGCCGACCTGGTAGCCGTCCTCGACGCCCTCGGGTGGACCACGGCCGTGCTGGCGGGCCAGTCCACCGGCGGCAACCTCGTGGTCGATCTGGCTACGCGGGTGCCCGCGCGAGTGGCCGGCGTGGTCGGCGTCGACGGCGGGGCGCTCGACCTGCAACGGCGGTGGCCGGAGTGGGACGACTGTGCGGTGGCTCTGGCCCCTCCGCGCCTGGAGGGCTCGTCGGAGGAGACCATGGTCGAGTACTTCCGACGCGCCCACCCCGACTGGTCCGACGACGGCGTGGCGTGGACCATGGCGAACTTCGAGCTGCGCGCCGACGGGACCGTCCGCCCCTGGCTCACCTTCGACCGCCACATGCGACTCCTACGGGCCCTGTGGGAGCACCGTCCGTCGTCCGACCTCGGTCGGATCGCCACGCCCGTCGTGCTGGTCATGGCCGATACCGGCGACTTCTGGGGCGCGGTGAAACGGGCCGACGCGGAGGCTGCCATCGCCGCCCTGCCGTCGGTTGAGGTCCGGTGGTTCTCCCCCGCCGACCACGACGTGCACGTGCAGCACCCGGTGGCCGTCGCCGACCTCGTCGCCGACTGGTTCGGCGGCTGATCCGGCTCTTTCCAACGATTCGACGAAGCGCGACAATGGAGGTGCGTGAACCGTCGCAGCACCACAGCACGGGCGGCCACGGGCGCCGATGGCGACCCGGCGGTTACAGGCCGACCTGCCGGCAACGAGCAGCCTGTTCCTGCCGCCCACCCCCATCGGGGCCGGGCCTGGTGGCGCCGGCTCGGCTCGCAGCAAGCGCGTCACCGCCGCCGCCACGGCATGCCGTAGCCCCGTCAGACGCTCACTCCCAGTTCCCCAGCCAGGGCCCGGGCGGGAGACAGGTCGCGGACGCTCAGCCACCGGTTCAGGGAGAAGGCCTTGGCCAGGTCGCGCCGTGCGTCGTCGACCATGCCCAGGTCGGCCTCGGTGCGCGCCAGGTGCCACCAGAGGAGGGCGTCGCCGGTGCCGATGCGCACGGCCGCTCGTGCGTGGGGCAGGGCCTCGTCGGACCGTCCCGCCTGACGGAGGGCCCAGCCCAGGGCGTCCTCGGCGAACACGGTGGGTCGCTCCGCCAACGCGAGGCGGGCCAGGTCGACCACCGCCGCAGGGTCGGCACCGGGGTCGGTGGTGTGATCGGCCTCGAAACGGGCCATGTCGAAGGTCAGGATGACACCGTTGGCCTGTTCGTTGCGGTCGATCTGGCGCACCCGTTCGTACTGGACGGCGGCATCGGCGTCGCGGCCCAATACCGAGTAGACGTCGCCGAGGAGGGTCACCCACGGGGCCGCGGGCTGGCTAGTGACCACCGGCTCCAGGCGAGCCGCCGCCCCGGCGAGGTCGCCTCGGGCTGCCGCCACCCGGGCCCGGCCGACCTCGGCGCCGCCGTTGCCCGGCTCGGTCTCGAGCGCCTTCACGTAGGCGGCGTCGGCGGCGTCGAGGTCCCCGGCTCCGAGCCGGAGGTCGCCGAACAGCGTCTGCACGTAGGCCAGGTCGGCCGCTGAAGCGGATCCCGCGGTCGCGGCCTGGGCCATGGTGGTCAGGGCCCCGGAATGGTCGCCGGTGAGCTCACGGATATAGGAGACACGGGCCAGGCTGGCCAGCGACGGGCGCCGGTCGACCATCTGCTGGGCGGCGGCGGCCGCTTCGGGGTACTGGCCCAGTTCGACTTGGGCGTCGAAGACGATGCCGAGGGGGTCGGGCGACAGGGGGGCCAGGGCGTGGGCCCGGTTCCCGAGCTCGAGGCCCTTGGCGAAATCGTGACGGGCCAGCGCGAGCAGGCCTTGTGCGGTGAGGGTGCGGACCTGGTCGGGCGCTAGCGCGTCGCTGCGGGCGAGGGTCTCCTCGGCCCTCGCGTACCAGGTCGGGTCGGCCGTCTCCTTGGCCCGCGACAGGTAGGCGACGCCGAGGTTGGTCAAGGCGCCGGGGTCGTCGGGCACCTCGGCCAGGCGGGTCTGGAGCGAGGCGATCTGCGCGTCGGTCGAACGATCGGTGGAGGGGGAGGCCGGCGGGGCGGACGTGCCCCCGCCGGCCATGAGAAAGCGGCCGAGCAGGACACCGAGGAGGGCGGCGACCACCAGGGTGGGGACCCACCCCGGCAGGCGCCCATGGCTCTCGGGCGCGGCGGCCGGGAGGGGAGCC
>JBPCJV010000335.1:0-3903 GCA_051004925.1 Acidimicrobiales bacterium
GCCTACATGGGTAAGCTGTATCCGGCACCGGGGGGTTCGGTGGGGGGAGCCTCAGTCTCGGGAATCTCGGGCTAGGGTCGGATCGTGCTCGAGATGCATCTCGTCGGGGTGCGGGTGGAGATGCCCACGAACAACCCCATCGTCCTGCTCCGCGAGGCGGACGGCCAGCATCGAGTGCTGCCGATCTTCATCGGCCCGGTCGAGGCCACGGCCATCGCCTTCGCCATCCAGGGCGTCACCACCCAGCGGCCGATGACCCACGACCTCATCCGCGACGTGCTCGTCTCCCTCGGCGTGGGCGTCGACCGCATCGTCATCACCGAGTTGCGCGACCGCACCTTCTACGCGGAGATCCAGATGACCCGCGACGGCGCCAAGTGCGAGGTCTCCAGCCGGCCCTCCGACGCCATCGCCCTGGCCGCCCGCCTGGGGACGCCGATCTTCGCCGACGAAGGGGTGCTCGAAGAGGCGGCCGTCGCGGTAGGGGATGAGGAGGAGGAAGAGGACGAGGTGGAGCGGTTCCGGGAGTTTCTCGAGGGTGTGAACCCGGAGGACTTCGCTTCGTAGATCGGTGGATCCCCCGGGGTCGGGTCCTGTCCCGCACGGGTCCCTCCCGTGCGGGTCATTGACTGTGGACAAGCTCTGGATCTAGCCTCGGCTACACGAGCGTAACTACGCGGCTGTGAGCCGTGGGGAGGCTTTGGTGCAGATGCCGGACGAAACTGGGTACAGGGGGCCGCAGGTGTGCTCGATCGTGGGCATCACCTACCGCCAGCTCGACTACTGGGCCCGCACCGACCTGATCCGGCCCTCCATCGCCGACGCCCGGGGGAGTGGCACCCAGCGTCAGTACTCGTACCAGGACCTGGTCGAGCTCAAGGTCATCAAGAGCCT
Organism: Acidimicrobiales bacterium; assembly: GCA_051004925.1. Lineage (GTDB taxonomy): Bacteria > Actinomycetota > Acidimicrobiia > Acidimicrobiales > AC-14 > DATAQC01. Next base: position 895 of record JBPCJV010000335.1, read on the forward strand.
GCTCGACGCCGGCATGGCCCTGAAGAAGGCCCGGCGGGCCATCGAGTATCTGCGCAACCACCTCGGCGCCGACATCGCCTCGGCCAGCCTGGTGCTCAACGGCGCCGACTCCGTCCTGCTCGCCCGTGACTCGGGTGAACTGGTCGACCTCGTGCGCCAGGGCCAGGGCGTGTTCAGCATCATGGCCCTCGACGGCGTCAAGGCCGAGCTCGACGCCGCCATCACCGAGCTCCACCCCGAGGCCCCCGCCCCGGCGGTGACGTCGGCGGGGGCCCGCGGCACGGGGTAGTTGCTGGCCTCCACGTCCCCGCCCGAGCCGGACACCGGCGGCAGTACGGGGCCGTTGCCGCACGAGCGCGAGCATTTCGCCCACAACTCCGAGCGTCAGTTCGCCAAGCTCCTCGACTTCTACGGCATCGTGTGGGATTACGAGCCGCGCACCTTCGTCCTCGAGCTCGACAACGCCGCCAACCCGGCACAGGCCTTCACGCCCGACTTCTACCTGCCCGCCTACGACCTGTACATCGAGATCACCACGATGAACCAGAAGCTGGTGACGAAGAAGAACCGCAAGGCCCGGCGCCTGCGCGAGGCCTTCCCCGACGTCCGCATCAAGATCTTCTATCAGCGCGACTACCTCAACCTCCTGGTGAAGTACGGCCTGGAGCCGCCGTCCCAGGACCTGCCGGGAGGCGAGTCCGTGGAACCGCTGCCGTTGCGGTTCGACGCCCCCGACCCCGACGAGCGTCCCGCATCCAGGGGCCGGCGCCCGGCCTGAGCGCGTCTCCGCAGTGAACGCCGACCTGGTCCTCGCCCTGGACCTGGCCGATGAGGCCGACGCCATGACCATGGCCCGCTTCCGGGCCGCCGACCTGGTCGTGGAGACCAAGCCCGACCTCACACCCGTGTCGGAGGCCGACCTCGCGGTGGAGGCGGTCCTGCGCACGCGCCTGGCCGACGCCCGGCCCGGCCACGGCGTGCTGGGCGAGGAGGGCGGCGACGACCCGGGGACGGGCACCGAGTGGCAGTGGATCCTCGATCCCATCGACGGCACCAAGAACTACGTCCGGGGGGTGCCGGCCTGGGCCACGCTGATCGCCCTGAAGCGCCACGGCCAAACCATTGTCGGCGTCGTCTCCGCCCCGGCCCTGGGCCGGCGGTGGTGGGCGACGGCGGGCGGTGGCGCCTTCGCCGACGGGTCGCGGGTCCGGGTGTCGGCCGTCGGGTCCATCGGCGACGCCATGCTCAGCTACGCCAGCCTGTCGGGCTGGGAGGAGCGCGGCCTGGGCGACGCCTTCCGGGCCCTGGCGCTGCGGTGCTGGCGCACCCGGGCCTTTGGCGACTTCTGGTCGCACGTCCTGGTGGCCGAGGGGTCGATCGACCTCGCCGTCGAGCCCGAGGTGTCGCTGTGGGACCTGGCCGCCGTCAAGATCATCGTCGAGGAGGCCGGGGGCCGGTTCACCGACCTCGCCGGCCGGCCGACCGACGACGGCGGCAACGCGGTGTCGACCAACGGCCTCCTGCACGACGAGGTCCTCGCCGCCCTGAAATCTCCTCCTCACCGGCACCGATAGCCTTCGGCGGATGGGCGCCCGTCTCTCGCCGCTCGACGGCGACCACCGCCTGCTGGGCGCGCGCATGGTGGACTTCGGCGGCTGGGAGATGCCCCTGTCGTATCCCGGCGGCACCCTGGTCGAGCACAAGGCCTGCCGGGAGGCCGCGGTCGCCTTTGACGTGAGCCACCTGGGCACCGTGGTGGTGAGCGGGCCGGAGGCGTTCGACCGGCTCCAGGGGGCGTTCACCAACGACTTGTCCCGGATCGGCCCCGGCCGGGCCCAGTACACCCACCTGCTCGACCCCGACGACGCGTCGGTGCTCGACGACATCATCGTGTGGTGGGTCGACGAGGACGAGTCCGGAGATCCCGAGTTCCATGTGATGCCCAACGCCTCGAACACCTCCGCGGTGATCGGGGCCATCGGCGGCGACGACGTGACCGGGGGCCGGGCCGTCATCGCCGTGCAGGGGCCGCTCGCCCGTGAGCGCCTGGCCGACGTGGCTCCCGAGGCCGCCGGCGTAGGGCGCTTCGAGGTGCGGCGCGTCGACTGGATGGGCACGCCCTGCGTGGCCGCGGGCACGGGCTACACGGGCGAGGACGGAGTGGAGGTGGCGGTGCCGGCGCCGGCCGCGCCCACCTTCTGGAAGGCCGTCCTCGCCACCGGCCTCGTCCCCGCCGGACTCGGGGCCCGCGGCACCCTGCGCCTGGAAGCGGCGCTGCCCCTGCACGGCCACGAGCTGGGCCCGGGCATCACCCCCCTCCAGGCCGGCCTGGGCTGGGTGGTGGCCTGGGGCAAGGGCGACTTCGGGGGCCGAGCCGCCCTCGAGGCCGAGCAGGCCGTCGGTGTCGCCCGCGCCCTGCGGGGCCTGGCCACGGAGGGTCGCCAGCCTCCCCGCGAGGGATGTCCGGTGCGTCTCGACGGCGAGGTCGTCGGCCACGTCACCAGCGGCAACTTCTCGCCCACCCTCGGGCACGGCATCGGCCTCGCCCTGGTCGCCCCGGCGGTCGAGGCGGGCGCCGAGGTCAGCGTCGAGGTGCGCGGTCAGGCGCTGCCGGCGCGGGTGGTCCCCACGCCGTTCGTGGGCAAGCGACGGTTGTAGGCCGGTGTCCGACTTCACCCCGCACACCGACGCCGAGGTCGAGGCCATGCTCGCGACCATCGGCCTGTCGTCGGTCGAGGAGCTGTTCTCGGCCGTGCCCGAGTCCCTGCGGCTGGCCGGAGGCCTCGACGTGGCCCCCGGGCTGTCCGAGGCCGACGTGGGGGAGCGGGTGGGGGAGGTGGCGGACGCCAACCGCCCCGTCGGGCGTGATCTTGTGTGCTTCGCCGGGGGCGGCGCCTACGAGCACGACGTGTCGGCCGTGGTGCGCCGGGTGGCCTTCCGCTCCGAGTTCGTGACCGCCTACACGCCCTACCAGCCCGAGGTGGCCCAGGGCGTGCTCCAGGCCCTGTT
>JBPCJV010000336.1:0-14880 GCA_051004925.1 Acidimicrobiales bacterium
CCTGGGTTTACCCTCCCCAGTCGAGCCCGGGCGCCCGCACTTTGGGTCCCCGAACGGCGTCGGCCACTGCCCGGGCCGTGGCGAGGTCAGCGTCGGGCCCCAGCCACACGTTGTAGGCCACCAGGGCGGGCCGGGCGCCCACGCACACGGCTCCCGCACTGGGGTGGGGCGATGGGGGCCCAGCGTCGGGCGCCAGGTCGACGAAGGCCCGCCGGCGCACCTCGGGGAGCGACCGCTCGGGCCCGTAGGTGAAGGCGGGCACGCCCAGGTCGGATGCGACCCAGGCGGCGAAGCGGTCCCGCGCCGCGACCGCCTCGTCGAGGGGGGTATCACGGAGGGGGACGAACGGGACGACGTCGACGGCCCCGATGCGGGGGTGGACCCCGGCGTGGTCCCGCAGGTCGATGGCCGCCACCGCAAGGGAGGCCACCGCCCGGACCGCCGCCTCCAGGTCACCGCCGGCGAGGGTCAACACCGCCCGGTTGTGGTGAGGGTCCACGTGCACGTCGAGCAGGCACCCTCCCGCGGCCGAGGCCACGTCGTCCACGACATCGCGGCGGCGCCCCTCGCTGATGTTGACGACGCACTCGATCACCCCGGGGATTCTTGTCGCGCTCTGCCACGGTAGGCGTGGTCCAGCGCGACAAGAACGTTCGGGGGCCTTGTATTTTCCACTCGATGCGTATTGGGCTGGCGCTGCCGCAGTTCGACTTCTCCGTGCCGGGGGAGAGCCCGCTGCGGTGGCCGACCGTCGTCGACTGGGCCGTCCGGGCCGAGGGCCTGGGTTTCGAGTCGCTGTGGGTGGCCGACCACCTCTTCCTCGAGATCACCCGCTACGGGGGCCGCCCCGGTGTCCACGGGGCCTTCGACGCCCTCGTCACGCTCGGGGCCCTGGCCCGGGTCACCCGGCGGGCCCGGCTGGGCACCCTCGTGCTCTGCGCCCCCCTCCGCCCACCGGCCGTGCTGGCGAAGGCCCTGGCCACGGCCGACGTGGTGAGCCGGGGACGCCTCGTCGTGGGCATCGGCGCCGGGTGGTACGAGCCCGAGTTCACGGCCGCGGGCCTGGTCATGGAGCGACCCGCGGCCCGCCTCGAGCACCTGGCCGAGTCGTGCCAGGTGCTGGCGGGTATGTTCGGCGGGGGCCCGTTCTCGTTCTCGGGCGGCCACGTCCGGGTCACCGAGGCCCGATGTCTGCCGGTGCCGGTGCAGCAACCCCGCCCGCCGATCTGGGTGGGGGGCAAGGGCGACCGCCTGCTCGACGTGGTCGCCCGCCACGCCGACGGGTGGAACACGGTGTGGACATGGACCCCGGACGCCTACCGGGAGCGCCTGGGCGTGCTGGAGGCGGCGTGTGAGCGGGTCGGTCGCGATCCGGCCTCCGTCACCCGCTCGCTCGGGCTCTACGCCCTGGTGGGGGAGGACCGGGCCGACCTCGAGCGTCGGTTCCGCCGCCTGTGCGAGCTGGCCCCGGCGGGCACCATGGCCGGCGCCGAGCTCGACGAGTGGCGCCAGGGGAGGATGGTGGGCACGGTCGAGGAGGTGCGCGAGCAGCTCGGGGAGTGGGGTGAGCTGGGGATCGACACGCTTGTCCTCGGCGCCGGCGCCCTCCCGTTCTCGGTGACGGACCCCGAAGATGTGGCGATGCTGGCCGAAGCCTGTAGCCTGATCCCGTATGGGCCTCGGAGTGAATGAGCTCGTGATCATCCTTCTCATCGTCCTCGTCCTGTTCGGCGCGTCACGGTTGCCGAAGCTGGCCCGGTCCCTCGGTGAGGCGTCCAAGGAGTTCAAGAAGGGCGTGAACGAGGCCGACAGCGCCACGGCGGACCCGACGCCGAAGCCCGACGAGAAGGTCACCATGACCCAGGCGGAGCTCGACGCCCTGCTTGCCGAGCGCGAGGCGCGAGCGCGCAAGGACGCGCCTCCTCCGGTCTGAGGGAACCCGACGGCCCTCGCCGTCGTTCTCCATGTCAGGCAGTGGCGTTCCGACTTGGGAGGAGGTCGCACGCGACCACGGGCGCTTCCTCTCCACGGTCGCCTACCGCCTGACCGGAAAAGACGACGACGCGCAGGATCTCGTGCAGGAGGTGTTGCTCCGGGTCCGCAGGGGCCTGGGCACCTACCGGCCCGGGAACCTGGAGGGGTGGTTGAGCCGAATCACGACGAACGTCTTTCTCGACGATGTGCGATGGCGCCGACGCCGTCCGTCGGAGGCCCTGCCGGACGAGCCTGAGCGGGTGCTCCCGCCGGCCCCTGGCGCTGATGTCGCCCTGGAGTCCCAGGAGCTGCCCGCCGACCTCCAGGCCGCCCTGCGCCTCCTGCCCGTCGACTACCGCGCCGCGATCGTGCTCTCCGACGTGGTCGGCCAGTCCTACGAGGAGATCGCCGCCATCCTCGACATCCCGCTGGGGACCGTGCGCAGCCGCATCCACCGCGGCCGGGGCCTGCTCCGGAAGTACCTCGTGGCGGGAGGTGACCGTGACTGACGAGGACGGCACCCGGCACCTGGGCGACGCCATCACCGCCCTCCTCGACGGGGAGCTGTCCGACGACGAAGCCGTCGCGGCCCGCCGGCACCTGGCGGAATGCCCGGCCTGCACGGCCGAGATGGCCGGCCTGGGCCAGATGCGCTCCTGGCTCCGCGACCTCCCGCCCGTGGACCCCCCGCCCGAGCTCTCTGCACGGATCCTGGGCCCGAGCGGCCCCCTGAGCGAGATCCTGGGCCTGAGCGGCCCCCTGAGCGGGATCCTGGGGTCGCCACTGCCTCCAGGCGGCTCCGCCGTCGGGCCGGCGGGCCCCAGCGGACCCCCGAGCCGAGCCGTGGCGGCGCCACCCGCCCGGTCCCGCCGGTGGGCTGGCGTGGGGGCCCTCGTCGGTTGCGCGGCGGCCACGCTGGTCGTGCTCGGTCTGGCCACGCCTCACGATCCTCCGACGTCGCCGCCTGTGGCCCACTTCGTCGAGGCCCACGCCACCGCCGGCGGTGGCGAACCGGTGAGCCACCTGGCTCCTGCTGTGGTGCCCGTGAGCTTCCGACGATGAACGCCCTGCTCACCGGCGGCGCGGTCGTGCTCGCCCTCGTCACCTCCGTGCCGCCTCCTTCCGTCAGGACGGCCGGCCCGGTCACCTCCACGCCGTTCCTCGTGTACGGAGCCGCCAGCGCGGCGACCGCCCCGGACCCTGGCCCGCTCGAAAGGGCCCGGATCGCGGCCGCCACCCTGACCTGCACGGGAGTGGTCGACGTCGTGTGGGACGACGCCGCCGGCCACCACTTCGAGCAGCTGTCCGTCCGCGCCGCACGCGGGACGCTCCACGTCGAGGGGGGGTCGGCACTGAAGGCCGAGGCAGGCGGCGCCCGCATGGTGCGCCGCCCCGGCGGCGACTGGGACCTGCTCTGGTCGGGCATCCAGAGCCCGTCACCCCGTCCGAACCCCGAGGAGAAGTACGAGCTGGCGACCGTGACCGGGCCCGAGCCTGCTCGGGTGGCGTCCCGCCCGACCGACCTCGTCGAGGTGCGGGAGGGTGCGGCGGTGCGGGAGCGCCACTTCCTCGACACCGGCACCCAGCTCCTGCTGCGCCGGGAGCGCCTCGACACCAACGGGCGGGTCACCCGGGTGGTGGCGTTCTCGTCCATCGACTTCAAACCCGAGGTCGACGTTCCCCCCTCACCGTCCCGCGTCACCGACCACTCGCCCCGCCGGATGGCGAGGGTCTCGTCACCCGCCACCCTGCCCGGCGGGTACCACCGGGTGGACGCCTACAAGGAGAAGCGGACCGAGCAGGTCGTCTACAGCGACGGGCTCTACGACCTGTCGGTGTTCCGCCAGCGTGGGTCCCTGGCCGCCGGCGACCTGCCGTCGTCGGGGACGCCGGTGCAGGTCGGCTCCGGCCGCGGGTGGCTCTATAGCTGGCCGGGCGGCCAGGTGCTGGTCTGGCGCGCCGGCCACAACGTGTACTCGCTGGTGAGCGAGGCGCCGGTCGATCACCTCGTGGCCGCGGCCGGGGCCCTCCCCAAGGGCGGTTCCTCGCTGGTCGACCGGATGCGCCGGGTCTGCCGGAACCTCCTTGAACCCCTCTCCGCCTGACGCCTCGTCAGGTGACGGCGGGGGCGATGCCGGCGTTCGCCGCTCGCTCCAGGCGGCGACGCCGGGCGATACGGCGGCGCTCACGCTCCGAGGTACCCCCCCAGACACCGTGGTCGATGCCGTTGACCAGGGCGTATTCGAGACACGGTGTCTTGGCCGGACACCCGACGCAGACGCGCCGGGCCACCTCGACGCCGACGCCGTCGCTCGGAAAGAACAACGAGGGAGACTCGTTGCGACAGTTGCCCTCGGCCATCCACCGGGTGTCCATCGACCCTCCTGTTCGGCCCATACACGTGACAACGGGCGTGGGACGCCTGTTGGTTCCCATCTGTCCTACGGAGGAAACCCACCGGACGGATCATCGACATCCTGCCGTGTAGCCTGAACCGATGAGTACCGTACCCGCGGAAGAAGAGCAGAGAGCCCCGCGGGGCCACGTCCGGGTCATCTACCTGGGCCCCGTCGCACCCCACTGGGAGGTCGTCTCGCAGTTCGGTGGCGACCGCAACGCAGTGGAGTCGTTCAAGGAACGGGCCATGGCCCGGCTGCTCCTGCTCCCGCCCCACGACCCCCAGTTCCGGCGCAACCGGGAGCGCGTGGTCCGCGATGCCGAGCGTGAGGCCCTGATCCTGGAGTGGGACCTGGGCGTGCCCGACGAGGAGCTCGACGAGGGCAACGGGTAACCCAGGCCTCGCACCACGTTCGTCCTGGCGTCCCCCTCCGTTCACCACCGGTTTGCCCCCCGTTCACCTCGGGGCCCTACCTTGCGCGCACCAGCGACCACGCGTCCACCAAGGAGTGCCTCCTTTGCGTATCCCCGGGGTTTTCAGGCCGAGAGCGGCAGCGCTCGGCGTCATGGCGGCATCCCTGCTGGTCGCCTCGGCGTGCGGCAGCGACAGTGGGTCGTCAGCCGGTGGGGATTCCAAGCTGAGCGGCACGATCAGGGTCGACGGCTCCAGCACCGTCGCCCCCCTGAGCGAAGCCGCCGCCGAGCTGTTCCAGGCCGACAACCCCGGGGTCCAGGTCACCGTCGGCACCGCGGGCACGGGCGGCGGGTTCGAGAAGTTCTGCCGGGGCGAGACCGACATCTCCGACGCCTCCCGGAAGATCAAGACCAGCGAGGCCGACATCTGCAAGGCCAACGGGGTCGTGTACGACGAGTTCACCGTGGCCAACGACGGGCTTTCGGTGGTGGTGAACCCCGCCAACGACTGGGCCAAGTGCCTCACCACCGCCCAGCTCAAGACGATCTGGGACGAGGGTTCGACAATCACCAACTGGAAGGACGTCGACCCGAGCTTCCCCGACCAGAAGATGGACCTCTACGGGGCCGGCACCGACTCGGGCACCTTCGACTACTTCACCGAGGCCGTCAACGGCAAGGAGGGAAAGAGCCGAACCGACTACCAGGCCACCGAGGACGACAACGTGACCGTGCAGGGCGTCGCCGGCTCCAAGGGGGCCATCGGCTACTTCGGGCTCTCCTACCTGGAGCAGAACAAGGCGAAGGTGAAGGGCGTGGCCATCGACAGCGGCGGCGGCTGCGTCGAACCGACGACCAAGACGGTCCAGGACGGTACCTACAAGCCCCTGGGCCGGCCGCTGTTCATCTACCCGACCGCGAAGTTGCTCGCCCGCCCTGAGGGCCTGGCCTTCGTCGAGTACTACATCGCCAACACGGGGCCCATCACCGAGCAGGCGCTGTTCGTCGACCTGACCCCCGAGCAGAAGACCAAGCTGGCCGGCCAGCTCGCGAAGCTCAAGGCCGGAGGCTAGGGGGCCGGACCTCCCCGCCATGACTCTCACCGTCGAGCCCATCCAGCCGTCGCTCGGTCAGCGGCGCCTGGGTGCCGGCAAGCCCCGCCATGGTGAGCGGGTGATCGTCGCCGTCCTCGGGCTGTGCGCCCTTCTCTCGGTGGCGACGACGGTGGGCATCCTCATCGCCCTTTTCGTCCCCACCATCGAGTTCTTCGGCACGGTCAGCCCGTGGGAGTTCTTCACCGGCACCGAGTGGGCGCCGCTGTTCCAGCGGGCCCGGTTCGGGGTCCTCCCCCTGGTCGCGGCCACGCTCACGACCACGGCGTGCGCCCTGGCCGTGTGCGTGCCGTTCGGGCTGGGTGCGGCCATCTACCTGAGCGAGTACGCCGGACGGCGGACCCGGGGGTTCCTGAAGCCCGCCCTCGAGGTCCTGGCCGGCATCCCGACGGTCGTCTACGGCTTCTTCGCCTTCACCTTCGTCACCCCGCTGCTGCAGGACATCTGGTTCCTGCCCGGCGACCCGCCGCAGGTGTTCAACGGGCTGGCGGCCGGATTGGTCATGGGCATCATGATCCTGCCCACCATCGCCTCTCTCTCCGAGGACGCCATGAACGCGGTGCCGCAGTCGCTCCGGGCCGGCGCCTTCGCCCTGGGAAGCACCAAGCTGCAGGTCTCGACCAAGGTGGTGGTCCCCGGTGCCCTGTCGGGCATCGTCGCCGCCTTCGTCCTCGGGATCTCGAGGGCGGTAGGGGAGACCATGATCGTGCTCATCGCCGCGGGAGGGACGCCGAACTTCACGTTCAACCCAACCGAGTCCATGCAGACCATGAACGCGTTCATCGCCGCCGCCGGCATCGGCGACCAGCCGACCGGCACGATCGGGTACAAGACGATCTTCGCCGTGGGCGCGCTCTTGTTCGTGGCCACGTTCGTCATGAACCAACTCGCCATCCGGGTGGTCCGTCGGTATCGCGAGGTGTACGAATGAAGGCCGATCTGGAGCGCAGGGACGGCGGGGGTGACGACGGCACCCCGCCGGTGGCCAAGCGCCTGGTGTCCGCGGCGCCGTGGCGCGAGCACGTCAAGGCGGGCGGTTTCAAGGGCCTTCTTCTCCTGAGCCTGGCCGTTGGCCTCGTAACCCTCGGCGTGCTGTTGATCGACGCCGTCGTCACGGGTTGGCCCCGGCTCAACATGGACCTGTTGACTCGCTTTCCCTCCGGCCAGCCCAGCAGGGCCGGCGCCCAGTCGGCCATCATGGGCACCATCTGGGTGGTCGGCCTCTGTGGACTGTTCACCATCCCCGTGGGCGTGGGCGCCGCCATCTACCTGGAGGAGTACGCCAACCCCGACCGGTGGTACAACCGCCTGGTCGAGGTCAACATCCAGAACCTGGCGGCCGTGCCTTCCATCGTCTACGGCATCCTCGGCCTGGGGTTCCTGGTCCGGGGCCTCGGCCTTGGCCAGGTCGTGCTCGCCGCCGCCCTGACCCTGTCGTTGCTGGTGCTGCCCATCGTCATCATCGCCAGCCGCCAGGCCATCCGGGCCGTGCCCAACTCCATCCGTCTCGGGTCCCTCGCCCTGGGTGCCACGCAATGGCAGACGATCAGCCGCCAGGTCCTGCCCAACGCCATCCCCGGCATCGCCACCGGCTCCATCCTCGCCATGTCCCGGGCCATCGGGGAGGCGGCGCCGCTCATCCTGCTCGGGGGCCTCACGTTCGTCACCTTCAACCCCAAGGGCCTCGACAGCGCCTTCACCGTCCTGCCCATCCAGATCTTCAACTGGATCTCACGACCGCAGGACGAGTTCCGGGTGCTCGCCGCGGCCGCCATCGTGGTGCTGCTGGTGATCCTTCTGGTCATGAACAGCGCGGCGATACTGATCCGAAGTCGCTTTCAGAGAAAGTGGTAGCCGTCGTGAGCGAACCAGGTCCCCAAGGTGGTCACGACGCGGCCGCCGCCCACGGCAGATCCGACGTCAGGTTGTCGGTCGGACGTCCGGACGACCGGCCCGTGCTTACCGAGGAGCCGGGCCTGGACCCGCGGCGCCTCCCGTCGCCCGGCACCGACCCCGCTGTCCCCGTCTTCGCCCTCGAGTGCGTCACCGTGCTCTACGGCGGCGTGCCCGCCGTGCAGGACATCTCGCTCGACATTCGCGAGAACGAGATCACTGCGGTGATCGGGCCATCGGGCTGCGGCAAGAGCACCCTGCTGCGCTGCCTGAACCGGATGAACGACCTCGTGCCCAGCTCCCGCGTCGAGGGGACGATCCGCTACCACGGGACCGACATCTACGGCGCGGGCGTGGACCCCGTCGAGGTCCGCAAGCTCATCGGGATGGTCTTCCAGAAGCCGAACCCGTTCCCCAAGTCGATCTACGACAACATCGCGTACGGTCCCCGTGTGCTCGGCATGAAAGACGACCTCGACGGCCGGGTGGAGCGGGCCCTCAGGCAGGCGGCGCTGTGGGACGAGTCGAAGGAACGCCTGAAGTCGAGCGCCCTAAGCCTCTCCGGCGGCCAGCAGCAGCGGCTGTGCATCGCCCGGGCCCTGGCGGTGAGCCCCGACGTCATTCTCATGGACGAGCCGTGTTCGGCGCTCGACCCCATTTCCACGGCCAGCATCGAAGACCTGATGACCGAGCTCAAGGCGCAGTACACGATCGTGATCGTCACCCACAACATGCAGCAGGCGGCGCGGGTGTCCGACCGCACGGCGTTCCTCACCGTCGACGTCGACCCCGAGAAGTCCGATCGTCGCACGGGCAAGTTGGTGGAGTACGACCTCACCGAGAAGATCTTCACCAAGCCGAGCGACGCGCGTACCGAGGCCTACATCACCGGAAGGTTCGGGTAGGCGGGCCGATGTCGACGCGAGCGCCGTTCCAGGAGGCCCTGGACATGCTCCGGGTCGACGTGGATGCGCTCGGGCTGATGGCCCACGACGCGGTGGCCGGAGCCCTGGCCGCCCTGGTGGGCGACGATCGCTCCGCCGCCTACCGGGTCGTGGCCGGCGACGACCGCATCGACGCCTTGTTCGTGGCCCTGGAGGAGCGGGCGTACGCCCTCGTGGCCCAGCAGGCGCCCGTGGCCGCCGATCTGCGCTTCCTTATGTCGGCGCTGCGGGTCATGGCCGACTACGAGAAGACCGGCGACAAAGCCGTTGCGCTGGCTAAATTGACCCTCGCCGAGTGGGAGCGCGAGTCGTCCACCCTCGAGCTCCTCGCCCGCATGGGTGACCTGTCCCTGACCCTGCTCGACCGCGCCCGGCGGGCCTGGCTCGAGTTGGACCTGGCCGCGGCCTCCGACCTGAAGCTTGGCGACGACGTGCTCGACGAGAATTACCGCCAGCTGGCCGAGCACCTCCTCGCCCAGCGGGGTCCGGCCGCCCCCGGCCTCGTGCTCCACGCCCACGCCGCGGGTCGCAACATCGAGCGCATCGCCGACCATGCGGTCATGGTCGGCGAGCGGGTCATCTACACGCTCACCGGCGATCTGAGCGCCCTGGCGGCCGAGATCCGATGACGGGTGTCAGGCGACGCCTGCGGGCATCGCCTGACTGACCGGTCGTCCCGGCCTATGGTGAACGCGATGGAAGTGGCCGCCAGTGAAGCGGTCGTGGCCGGCGTGGCCGCAGGTGTGGTTTTCATCGCCCTGGTCTGGTCCTGGCTCTTCCGGCGCAGCACGACCCGGCGACTCGCGTCGCTGACCACGCGCCTCGACGAGGAGGGTGGCGACGAGCTGGTGGGGCGGGGCAGCGCGGAGCGCAACCTGTCGCGGCTGGAGCGGGCGGCCGAGCGGGCGGTCACCGACCGCGGGAGCGCCCGGCTGGCGCGCAGCCGCCTCGAGGGCGCTCTCGGCCTGATCGACATCGGCGTGGTCGTGTGCGACGAGTCGGGCGAGATCGTGTTCCAGAACACCCAGGCCAACCTCTTCATCGGCGACCGACCGGCCGAGGCCCTGGCCCAGCAGGCCGTGCTCGACCTGCTGCACGCGGCCGCCGACGGCGGTGTCCAGTCCCAGACCCTCGACCTGTACGGCCCCCCTCGGCGAACGCTCACCATCGTGGCCTCACCGGTCGACGACGGTTGGCGGGGCCTGGGCGCCGTCGCCGTGATCGAAGACGTCTCCGACCGCCTTCACCTGGAGGCGGTGCGCCGCGACTTCGTCGCCAACATCAGCCACGAGCTCAAGACCCCGGTGGGGGCGCTGGCCCTGCTGGCCGAGACCCTGGCCGGCGAGGACGACCCCGAGGTCGTCAACCGGCTGGCCCGCCGCCTCCAGCTCGAGTCGCAGCGGGTGGCCCGGATTGTGGACGACCTCCTCGACCTCAGCCGGATCGAGTCGGAGGCCGCTCCGCTCCGCGAGGCGGTGGCCGTCCATCTCGTGGTGGCCGAGGCGGCCGAACGGGTGAGGTCCGCGGCCGAGCAGCGGTCGGTGTCGATCACCTTCGGCGAGGCGTCCCGGCACCTCGTGGTCACGGGCGACCGCCGCCAGCTCGTGTCGGCCCTGTTCAACCTGCTGGAGAACTCGGTGAAGTACTCGGAGAAGGGCTCGACGGTCGATGTCCGCTCGCACACCGACGGCCAGTGGGTGGAGCTGAGCATCACCGACCGGGGCATCGGCATCCCCGAGCGCGACCTCGAGCGCATCTTCGAGCGCTTCTACCGGGTCGACCGGGCGCGCGGTCGCGACACCGGGGGGACGGGCCTCGGACTGGCCATCGTGCGCCACGTGGCCACCAACCACGGCGGCGACGTGCGGGTGCAGTCCCACGAGGGCACGGGCTCGACCTTCACGCTCCGTCTTCCGGCCGGTCCCGGCCCCGTGGCCGTGAGCCCGGCCAAGGCCGGATGAGCACCCGAGAGCAGGAGAACGCCATGGGAGAGCTGGGCGCCATGATCCTCATCGTCGAGGACGAGGAGTCGTTCGTGGAGGCCCTGACCGTGGGCCTCAAGCGAGAGGGGTTCCGGGTGCGGGTGGCCCGCGACGGTGCCGACGCCCTCGCGCTCTTCGACGCGGTCAAGCCCGACCTCGTGCTCCTCGACGTCATGCTCCCCCGGGTGTCGGGCATCGACGTGTGCCGCGACATCCGCAGCCGGTCGCGGGTGCCGATCATCATGGTCTCGGCCAAGACGGGCGAGATCGACACCGTCGTCGGCCTGGAGGTGGGCGCCGACGACTACGTCCCCAAGCCCTACCGCCTCCGCGAGCTGGTGGCCCGGATGCGGGCGGCGTTGCGGCGGGCGCCCGGCCCCGACGCGGCCCCCAGTCCCGGCACCCTCGAGGTGGGCGACGTACTTCTCGACCCCGAGCGCCACGAGGTGTTCGTGCGGGGTGAGCGGGTGAACCTTCCCCTGAAGGAGTTCGAGCTGCTCGAGGTGCTTCTCGACAACGCCGGACGGGTCCTCACGCGCGACGCCCTCATCGACCGCGTCTGGGGCTCCGACTACGTGGGAGACACCAAGACGCTCGACGTCCACGTGAAGCGCTTGAGAACCAAGGTGGAGGACAACCCCACTCTGCCCCAGCGCATCGTCACGATCCGGGGCCTGGGTTACAAGTACGAAGTCGCCGCTCGCTGAGGTCGTCGACCTACGGGTCGACGGGCAGCCGAGGGATCCGAGCAGGGAGCGGACCCGGGCCTCGATCTCGTCGCGGATGGGTCGTACCGCTTCGACGCCTTGCTCGGCGGGGTCGGCGAGGGGCCAGTCCTCGTACCGTGTGCCCGGGTAGAAGGGGCAGGCGTCGCCACAGCCCATCGTGACCACCACGTCGGCGGCCGCCACCCCGTCGTCGGTCCAGCGCTTGGGGAGCTCCCGGCTGATGTCGATCCCCACCTCGGCCATGGCGGCGACGGCCGCGGGGTTGACCTGCGCGGCCGGCTCGGAGCCGCCCGACAGGGCGAGGGCCCGGCCGGCTGCGAGGTGCAGGAACCACCCCATCGCCATCTGTGAACGCACGGCGTTGTGCACGCACAGGAACAGGGCGACCGGCCGGTCGTGGGTGCTCAGCTCGGGCATGGGCGGTCCTCCTCTGTCGTTCGACGGGCCTGCGGATGGGGCACGACCACCTGGTCGGCCGAATCGGCCAGGTCGGGGTACAGCCAGCGGGCGAGCACGGCGGCGGTCAGTCCCCCGGCGAGCTGGGCCACCACGAACGGGGGCACCGACGAGGGCCGGATCCCGGCGAACGTGTCGCTCAGGGTGCGGGCGACGGTGACGGCCGGGTTGGCGAAGCTGGTCGACGACGTGAACCAGTAGGCCGCCCCGATGTATGCCCCGACGGCCAGGGGCGCAGCCGAGGATCGCCCGGAACGGACGACGCCGAGGATGACGGCGATCAGGCCGAAGGTGGCCACCACCTCGCCCAGCCACAGGCCGCCAGAGCTGCGGGTCTGGTCGGAGAGGGTCACGGCCGGGAGGTCGAACATGACGTTGGCCACCATGGACACCGCACGCCCCGACCACCTGGGTGGCGATGTAGGCCGAGGCGTCTCTCGTGGTGAGGCCTCCGAGGAGGCGGTCAACGATGGTCACCACCGGATTGAAGTGGGCGCCGGACACGGGGCGGGAGATCTCATCCACCGACAGCCTGCACATCGTCATCGACGGCAACCGACTTTCCGCCCACGTCGACCGCATCTCACCGCTCAAGTGCCGGAACGACGGGTCCACCGTCTACTCGTGGACCCGGGTGGTGGCCCACAACCTGTCGGGGATGCGGGGCGACCTGGCGTGGCTGCTCCGTCGACGCAATCCCAACCGGCGGGCCAGCGTCGACCTCGAGGTGGTCTGGGTCGACGAGGACCCGAGCGAGCCCGACGAGGTCGCCCGACGCCTGGCCGAGCACTGCCTGGCGGAGCTGAACGTGCTGGTCGAGCAGGCGAGCCCGAGCGGCTCTCTGAGCGGGAGGCAGGCGTCCCGCCGGCTGGCGTCGTGAGCCGCACCGCCGTTCAGGCCCACAAGCGGGCGGCCACCTCCGCCCACAGGTCCCGGAAGGCCCGGGCCGCGGGCGTGGCCGGGGCGAACACCGCGACCGGCGCCCGCTCGGGGCCCATGCGCTCGATGACGCTGGCGCCGGGGATCACCGTGGTGAGCAGGTCGGGCCATTCCGCCCGCAGGCTGTCGACCAGTTCGCGGTGGAGGCGCTTGCGGCGGTCGACCATGGACAGGTAGGGGATCAGTCCTGGCGCGTCGGGCACCCCCTCGAGGAAGCCGGAGAGCTGGCCCAGAGTGCGCGACGACAGCGTCGTGGGGATGACCGGCACCAGGAGCTCGTCGGCGGCCCCGAACACGCTCTCGCTGGCCAGGGAGATGCTGGGTGGGCAGTCGAGGATGGCCACGTCGTACTCGCCGGCCACTGCGTCGAGCAGCGACGAGAGCCGCTCGGTGGGGCGCTTGCGCCCGTCGAGGTGCAGGTCGAGGTGACGCAGGGAGAAGTCGGCGGGCACGAGGTGCAGGCCGGCGACGTCGGTGGCCCGCACGTGCGTCACCAGCGCGCCCTTGCCTCCGACGAGGCGCTCCGTCCCCCCCTTCAGCTTGGGCTTGACCCGGAAGAAGAACGTCGCCGTGCCCTGCGGGTCGAGGTCCCAAACCAGCACCCGCGCCCCGCCGGAGGCCGCCTCGGACCCGAGGTTCACGGCCGACGTCGTCTTCCCCACGCCGCCCTTGATGCTGTACGTCGCCAGCACCTTCATCTCGCCGGCGCCGCCACTCCGCTCAGAGGCTGCGCGCCCGGCTTGGCCGCATCGACGAGGGCGTCGAGGCTGCGCCGGGTCTCGGCCGTGTCGTAGGCGGCGAACCTCTCCGCGAACTCGGCACGGGCCTCCGACCGCCGCCGCTCGAACTCGCCGGCCAGCTGGCCTATGGCCACCAGGGTGTCGGGGCCAGCCGTCCCTGCGTCGTGCAGCTCATGCGACATGGCGCGCAGCTGGGCGGCGTGCACCTCGGTGTCCTGGTGCTCGCCGAGGTTGTCCTGGACCACCTTCAGCCGCTGGACGAACGCCTTTCTCCCACCCGACGGCAGGAGGGCACCGAAGCACTCGAGGAGGTAGCGGAGCTTCTTGGCGTCCTTGCGCAACTCGTGCAATTCCTCGGCGGGCGTGTCCGGCCCGATGCCCCGACCTCTGGCGAGGAGCGCGTCGTTGGCCGTGGCGATGCGCCGGGCGGCGATCCTGCCGATGGGCTTCGAGGCGTCAATGGCTATCTTCCCGTCGCCGGTGGTCGGTTCACCGAGCCACCGGTGCCAGTCGGCCATGAGCTCGTTGTAGCGGGCGGCCCGCAGCAAGTCCGCCAGCGTGGCGTGCTCGGCCCGGCGCCGATCGGCCAGGTGGCCGGCGAGCGGCGCGAGGGCGGCGGCCACCTCGTCACCCAGGTGGGCGACGTAGCTGTCCCACTCGATCAGGTAGACGTCGAGGTCGCGGGCCGGCCCGGTGGCCGCGCCCAGCCAGCCGAACTCCTCCCGGAAGCGGTCGCGCGTCGAGGTGGGAAGGACCCGCTTGCCCTGGGCGAGGATGGATCGGGTGCGGCGCACCGCCACTCGCAGGTCGTGGAGGAACTCGGTATCGACGTCGTCGACCGCGCCCTCCCAGTTGGCGTCGATCTCACCAGCCAGGTTGGCGAGCACCCGACGGAAGGCGTCCAACGACGGCTCGGCCCGGTCGAGGGGCACGGACGGGGAGCTCGCGTGACCACCGAGGTCGGCGCAGGCGACGCCGGCGGCCAGGGCGATGAGGTCGCCGTCCAGCGGCTGCAGCCCGAGTGACAACAGGAGTCGTCGCGCTCCTTCTGCCGCTTTGGCGTAGCCCGCCAGCTCGTCGACCTCCACGATCCAGCGCGAATGTGACTCGGTCGCCCCGTCGACCTCCAGCTGGTTGTGCACGGTCAGCGAGGTGACGGCCTTGCCCAGCGCGTCGCGGCGCACGGCCGTGCGCTGGCGGGCGCTCACGCTCACCACCGGAAGGAGGGCGCGCACGTCGAGCAGCGGGGCGAGACGGGCCCGCAGCGGGCCGCCGGGGATGTCGGCACCGAACCGGGGCAC
>JBPCJV010000337.1:0-8428 GCA_051004925.1 Acidimicrobiales bacterium
CCTCGAGGATGCGCCGCCGCCGGCGGGGCGTCACCCCGAGGTGGTGGGCGAAAGCGGCCAGGTACGCCTCGACGGGCTCGCCCGGGCTCACGACGAGTCGCGTCCCACCGACAAGACGGCGCTCGAGACACGGCGCCACGCGTCACGCTCGTCGTCGAGGGCGGCCCGGCCCCGATCGGTGAGCTTGTACACGCGCCGGCGCCGGCCGTTCACCGCGGCCCAGGCGCTGCGCACCAGTTTCTTGGTCTCCAGGCGATGGAGTGCGGGGTACACCGTGCTCTCGGGCAGGTCGAACACACCGTCGCTGCGGCGCTTGATGTGTTCGATGATGAGGTAGCCGTAGGTGGGGGCGTCGCGAAGCACGGCCAGGAGCATGAAGTCGAGCTGGCCCTTCACCGAATCACCCACGCCCCGACTTTATACCTCGCGAGCCGAGGTATCAACGGAAAGTTGCCTGGCTGCGCGCCCGAACGCAGTGTCCGTCAGCGGTCGGCGACCTCGCCCGGAGCTCGGCGTTGAGCGCCTCGGCCTCCTCGGGGCGACCGTGCAACGCCGCCGGCGTGGTCTGGAAATGCGCCACGCTCCACTGCCCGCCGCGCTCGACGGCCACCACCGACTGGATGGCATTGACCTCCGGCTTGATGTCCGCCTCCCCGGGGGACCATGCCGACCACGCTCCGCAGCAGCGCGACCCCCCGGGCCACCGATCGCACCTCGCGCACCTTGGCCACCTAGGCCGCCGGCCCGGGGGAACTCACGTCCGAAGGCTAGGTCAGGGGACGCAGCCGCTGCCCCAGCCCCTACCGGCTCGGGGTCCGTGGAAGACTCCTGGCGCGGTGGCCTTGAGGATCTTAGGACGCTGTGGCGGAGGCCCACATCCGGGCCACGATGAGGAGGAGAAAGCGATGCGCGTGTTTCCAACATGTACGCGAAGGACGTTCGGCATGGTCGCTGGGGCCACGGTTGTCTCCCTGGCGATGGTCGGTGCAGGGACCGCCCTGGGAACGCCGAGCTCGGGAACGTCGTCGTTGGTTCTGGCCAGCGGCATCATGAAGAAGAACGTCCGGATCCACACCGAGGCGGTGAAGGTCGAGACAAAGGGCCCCACGCAGGTGGTGACCCAGGAGATCACGTTCCAGCCCGGCGCGACATCCGGATGGCACAGTCACCCCGGCCTCGTCCTGGTGACGGTCAAGAGCGGGTCCCAGACCGTCTACAACCGGCACTGCAAGGCCCGGACCTACACGACGGGTGAGTCGTTCTACGAGAGCCCGAAGGAAGCGGTGGTCCACAACAAGGGCACGCCCGGTGCGGTGTCGGTGGCCACCTTCCTGGTTCCTGAAGGCGCTCCTCTGCGCACCGATGCGGAGAATCCCTGTCCCGGTATCCCCTGATCGCGCCGCGGCCCGGGGGCGGGGCCGTTCTGCCCGAACTTCCAGACGATCAGCGGCTGCGGTGACCCCGCCGTCCCCTACCCGTCGGAGATCGGGGTGGTGATGGACGGCGCGGTGGCCGGTGACGGAGGCGCCTTCGTCGACGTGCTCGATGGCGGCCCGCTGCTCGACCGGTGCTACTCCGATCCCGTCGACACCCACCCGGGCTCGCGAACGCGGACTGCTGACGTAGGGTCCGCCGTGGCCCGACTCGTGCTGTGGGACGTGGACGGGACCCTCGTGGATACGCAGGGGATCGGTGCCGCAGTGTTCGACCGCGCCCTCGAGCAGGTGCTCGGCCTGGCGCCCTCGACCCGCATCGCGCTGAGTGGCAAGACCGACCCCCAGATCGCCCGGGAGTACCTGGAGCTGATGGCGGTGGCCGAGCCGGACCGGCTACTGGCGACCGTCGTGGAGGCCGTCGAGGCCGAGGTGGCGGCGGCCGCGACGCTGCTAGCGGAGACGGGACGGGCGCTCGCCGGGGTGCCCGAGGTGCTGGCTGGCCTCTCGCAGGACGGGATCCACCAGACCCTGCTCACGGGCAACACGAAGGCCAACGCGGTGGTGAAGGTGACGGCGTTCGGCCTGCAGCGTTGGCTCGATCTCGACATCGGCGCCTACGGCAGCGATCACGCCGATCGCCGTGAGCTCGTGCCGATCGCCCTGGGCCGGGCCCGGAACCGGCGCGACTTCGAGGTCGCGCCGGCGGATACCTGGGTCGTGGGCGACACCCCCAACGACCTGGCCTGTGCCCGGGCCGGGCACGTGTGCTGCCTACTCGTGGCCACCGGCCGCACGCCGCTCCACGAGCTCGCCACCCTGGGGCCCGATGCCGTGCTCCAAGACCTGTCGGATACCGAACGCGTCATCAGCATCCTCTCCGGCGGCGGACCGACCGGGTGACACGAGTTGACGACCGTGGGATGTTGGCAGGATCCCGGGCCGAAGGCCGGCAACTCGAGAACGGCCCGGCCCGCGAGAGAGAAGGAGAACCGACGTGACCCTCACCGACAAGCAGGAGGCTCTCTGCCGCCAGGACACCTGGAACTTTTCCGACCTGCGGGCCCTGTTCGTCAGCTGCACGCTGAAGCGTTCGCCCGCGGTCTCCAACACCGAGGGCCTGGCCGAGATCTCGATGGAGATCATGCGCAGGAACGGCGTGACCGTCGACCTGGTGCGGGCCGTAGACCGGGACCTGCCGGTGGGCGTCTGGCCGGACATGACCGAGCACGGCGAGACGGCCGACGACTGGCCCGCGATCTTCGAGCAGGTGCAGGCCGCCGACATCCTGGTGCTGTGCACGCCCATCTGGCTCGGTGAGAAGTCGTCGGTGTGCACCAAGGTGGTCGAGCGCCTGTACGGGAACTCCAGCCTGCTCAACGACGCCGGACAGTACATCTATTACGGGCGGGTCGGCGGCTGCCTGGTCACCGGGAACGAGGACGGGATCAAGCACTGCGCCATGAACATCCTCTACTCGCTCCAGCACCTGGGCTACGTGATCCCGCCCCAGGTCGACGCCGGCTGGATCGGCGAGGCCGGGCCCGGGCCCTCGTACCTCGATCCCGGTTCCGGCGGGCCGACCAACGACTTTACCAACCGCAACACCACGTTCATGACCTGGAACCTGCTGCACCTGGCCCGGATGCTGAAGGACGCCGGCGGCATCCCCGCCCACGGCAACCAGCGCTCGGAGTGGGACGCCGGGTGCCGGTTCGATTTCCCCAACCCCGAGCACCGGTGACCGCCGGCGCACCAACGGAATAGTCGGAGGGCGCATTTCGTTAGCTAAGCTAACAATGATGACGACACCGACGACAGCCCCGGCGACAGGAGCGACCACAGCCCCTTCGGCCACTGCGGTCGGCACCCGGCAGGCCGACGATCTGGCCGTCGAGCTGCGGTTGGCCGTCGGCCGGCTGAGCCGCCGGTTGCGCCAGCACTCCGTGGGCGGGTTGAGCCCGTCGCTGGTGTCGGCCATGGCCAGCCTCGACAACCACGGGCCGGTGCCCATGGGCCATCTGTCGCGCCTGGAGGGAGTTTCGGCGCCGACCATGACCCGCATCGTCGACCGCCTCGAGCAGCAGGGCCTGGTGGCCCGCGCCGTCGACCCCGCCGACGCCCGTTCCACGATGGTCGACCTGAGCAGCGCCGGGGCCGCGGCGCTGGCCCGGCTGCGCCATGAGCGCACCGCCTTCCTGGCCCGTCGCCTCGCCGGCCTCGACGGCGATGAGGTCGCCGCCCTGCACGCCGCCCTTCCCGCCCTGCGCCGCCTGGCCGAGGACACCGAATGACTCTGTCCGTCGGGCGGAGGACCATGTCTTCGCGGCCGGTCGGGCGGAGGACACTGTCTCCGCGGCCTGCCGTGCGGAGGACCATGTCGCCGCGGCCCGTCGTCCGGCGGACCGTCTCCTCGCTGTCGGTGCGCAACTTCCGGTTCTGGTTCGTGGGCCAGATGGTGTCGCTGGCCGGCACCTGGATGCAGAGCGTCGCCCAGGCGTGGCTCGTGCTCCAGCTGACCGGCAGCGGCACGGCCCTGGGCCTGCTGGTGGCGCTCCAGTTCCTGCCCGTGCTGTTCCTCGGGCCCGTGGGCGGGCTGGTGGCCGACCGCTGCGACAAGCGGCGCCTCCTCTACGTCACCCAGACCTGCTCCGGCCTCCTCGCCCTCGCCCTCGGTCTGCTGGTGACCTTCGACGTGGTCGAGCTGTGGATGGTGTTCGCTTTGGCCGCCGGGTTCGGTCTGGTGAACGCGGTCGACAGTCCCGCCCGCCAGTCGTTCGTGCACGAGATGGTCGGCGCCGACGAGCTGCCCAACGCGGTGACCCTGAACTCGGTGATGTTCAACCTGGCGCGGGCCGTCGGGCCGGCGGTGGCCGGTGTCCTGATCGCCACCGTCGGTCTGGGCCCGTGCTTCCTGGTCAACGCCGGGTCGTACCTGGCGGTGCTGGTGGCGCTCACCCTCATGCGGGGCCACGAGCTCCAGCCCGCGACCCGGCAGGGCAAGGGCGGGGGGCAGCTGCGCGAGGGCTTCCGGTACGTGCGGGCCAAGCCGGGGCTGGCCATTCCCCTGCTGATGATGGCGGTGATCGGCACCCTCGCCTACGAGTTCAGCGTGACCCTGCCGCTGCTGGCCCGGTTCACCTTCCACGGCGACGCCGGAACGTACGGGCTGATGAGCTCGTGCATCGGTGTCGGCGCCGTGCTCGGTGGGTTGTACGTCGCCTCCCACCGTCGGGCCGGCACCACCGCCCTGGCCGTGAACGCCATCGTCTTCGGCGTGCTCCTCCTCGCCGCCGCGGTGGCTCCCACCCTCGCCCTCGAGCTGGTGGCCCTCGTGGCCATCGGGGCGGCGAGCATCGGGTTCCTGACCCTCGGCAACGCCACGCTCCAGCTCACAACCGCGCCCGAGATGCGGGGGCGGGTGATGGCTCTGTGGGCCGTCGCCTTCCTCGGATCGACGCCCATCGGCGGGCCCGTCGTCGGCTGGATCGGCCAGAACCTCGGTCCCCGCTACGCGGTCGGCGTCGGTGGCCTGGCCGCCCTGGCCGCCGGCGTGCTGGCCTACCCGCGCCTGGCGCGGATCGGCGCCGACGTAGACGCCGACGAGGGCGAGATTCCGCCGCCGCCGTCGGACGCTGTCCTTCAGCCATCGGAGCTTGCACCCGCGCCCTAACCTCGACCATCGTCCCTCCCGCCCCGGCCCCGCCCGACCTGCGCTCCGACCCCGGCCACTGGGCCCGCCGTCTCGGCATCTCCCGGGAGGCCGTGGAGTTGTACGCCGCCGCCGACGTGGTGGACGCCCATGTCGAGTCGTTCGTCTGGACGCGCGTGGCCGGCTACGACCTGGCCCGCCGCCACGGCGCCGGCCTGCTCCGCGGGTGTCTCTAGTCCCAGGCCGACCTGCCCAGGATGGTCGAGGCGGGCCTGACCGGCGCGGTGCTCAGCGTGGCCACCAACCCCTTCCGGCCCCGGCCCAGCCGCACCGCCAATCTGGTGCACAACCTCCGGCGGCTGCGCACGGCTGTCGAGGCTCAGGGAGACGGCGTGGCGCTGGTGAGCGACAAGGCCGGCTACGACCGCGCCCGCGCGTCCGGGACGTTCGCCTGCTTCGTCGCCCTCCAGGGGGGCAACGCCCTGGGCTCGCCCGACGACCTCGACCGTCTGCCGCCGGGCCTGGTTTCGCGGATCACCCTGGTGCACCTCACCGCGTCGCCGCTGGGGTCGCCCAGTGCCCCGTCCACCCGTCCGGCGGGGGGGCTCACTGCCGAGGGGAGGTCGATGGTCGAGGCCATGAACGCGGCCAGGATCCTCGTCGACCTGGCCCACATCAACGCGCGGGGTTTCTGGGAGGCCCTCGACGTGCACGACCGGGGGCAGCCGGCGATCGTGTCGCACACCGGCGTGCGGGGTGTGCACGACATGTGGCGCAACATCGACGACGACCAGATCCGGGCCGTGGCCGACCTGGGGGGAGTGGTCGGGATCATGTTCCACGCCGCCTTCCTCGGTGAGCCGTTCTGGACGGGTCGGGCCGAGGCGATCGTGCGCCACGTCGAGCACGTGATCCAGGTGGGCGGCGAGGACGCGGTGACCATCGGCAGCGACTTCGACGGCCTCATCGTGCCGCCCGCCGACCTGCGCACGGTGTCGCAGCTCCCGGTGCTCGTGCAGCTGATGCTCGACCGCGGGTTCTCGCCCGAGCGGGTCGGCAAGGTGATGGGCGCCAACTACCTCGATGTCGTGTCCCGGGTGCGACCGGCCTGAGGTGTTCTCCGGCGCGCTGAGCACCTCTCAGGTACCTGGCGCGCCACAGAACGCCGTCCGACTCCTACACCCGCATCCTCACCCGACGCTCGCCCTCCTCGACGGCGTCGCCCTCGCCCGCCTCCGCTCTGCGGAGGAGCTTCCACATGTGGGTGCCCAGGACGTCGAGGTCGGTGGAGGCAAACTGCTCGCCTCCGAACCGCTCGATGTTCTCGGCCTGGCTGCGTAGGATCATGGCGTCCTGGGCGAAGATGCGGTTGGCGATCGGGGTCACCACCGCCCGCACGACCGACGGCGGCAACGCCCCTCGGAAGGTGACGGCGGCGTGCAGGCGGGTGTCCACGTCGGACACCGGGGTGAACGCCGAGGTGACCACGAGGTGGTGGCGGCCGAGGCGGTACTCGACCTGGGCGATCGACGGGAGCAGGAACCGGTCGAAATGGGTCATGACCCCGCCCCGGGGGGCCAGGACCCGTCCGGCGAGGCCCGGTGGCCGGGGCTCGCCCAGGTACTCGGCCTCGACCCGGCCGGGGCCGTGGCGGACGACGACCTCGATCTCCACCGGCTCCCGGCCACCCCGGAACAATCCACCGTGGAGGAAGGCGGTGTGGGGGACGTCGAGGGTGTTCTCCAGGGCGGCGTGGAGGGTGGCCGTCACCCGCAGGCTGCGGCGGACGGTGACATACCCGGGCGCCTCGGCGTGCGGGAAGCGCAGGGGCTCGCCCCCGGGCGGATCCCCCGAGTCGGGGAACACCCACACGAACCCGTCGCGCTCGACGACGGGGAACGTCGTCGCCCGGCGGGCGGCGCGGTCGGGGTCGCCGAACAGGCCGGGAACGGCCCGGCACGCGCCTTCGTCGTCGAAGCGCCACCCGTGGTACCGGCACTCCAGGAGGCCGTCGCGAACCCGGCCGAGCGAGAGGGGGACGTTGCGGTGCGGGCAGCGGTCGAACAGGGCGACAGGCCGCCCGTGGCCGTCGCGGAAAAGCGCCATCGGCGTGCCGAGCACCGTCCGGGGGAGCGGCGACCGGCCCAGCTCCCGGGACAGGCACGCCACGTACCAGTACCGGGGCAGACGTACGACCGAGTGGCGGCCGCCTCGTTCCGACCCGCTCAGGGGGCCGCTCGGGCCCTGCGCCTTCGGCGCCTCCGGCGTCATCGGCCCACCACGGCCAGGTCGGCGAACACCGGGCGGTGGTCGCTGCCCTCGCCCACGCCCTCGCCGACGTCGAGCACCACGACATGGGGCGACACCAGCACGTGGTCGATCCGGGCGAACGGAGGAGCGAGGCGCATGTCGCTCGGCCACGTGGTGACCCACCAGCGCCGGCGGGCCAGGTGGGCGTCACGCACCCCGGCCGCCAGCAACGAGCGGAACGGGCGGTGACCGCACGCCGCGTTGAAGTCGCCCACCAGCACCAGGGGCCCGGGCTCGGAGCGGACGACGTCGCCCAGGGCCTCGAGCTGGGCCGTCCAGATGGCCAGGCCGCTCGGGCCGAACGGGGCGCGGGTGTGCACGTTGTACAGCCGGACCCGGTGGTCGCCGACGACCACTGTGGCCCGGTTGGCCAGGGTCACGCCGTCGACCTTCCAGCTGTCGGCCGCCTCGAGGGGCAGCCGGGAGAGGATGGCCGTGCCGAGGGGGTCGGGCCGGGGGGCCAGCCAGCGGTGGGGGAACAGGTCGAGGATCCCAGCCCGGTCGAGGCCGGCCACGGTAGGGGCCGAGACCTCCTGGAGCACGACCACGTCGGGGTCGGCTTTGTGTATCTCGGCGGCGATCCCGTCGAGGTAGGTGTTGGTGAACAACACATTGGCGGAGAAGAGGCGGAACCGCGAGCGGGGTGAGGTCCGGTCGTCGGCCGAGTCGGGGTGTCCGGCAGCGGCAGGAGCAGCACGCCGCAGGTCGGCGGCCAGCCAGGCCAGGTGGCCGCCGGCCGTGACTGCGGCGACCGCGGCCAGCCGCCAGCGCCGGGTGACCGCGGCCAGTCCCAGGGCGACGAGCGCGGGCGCGCCGATCAGCGGCCCCAGGGCCTCGGCCATGAGCACGGGGCCCCAGCGGTCGACGCGGGTTACGCGGGCGGTGGTGACGACGACCGGCGGGGCGACCAGTGCCCACCCCGCCACCGCCGACGGACTGAATCCGGCCGTCGGATTCCCGGGACGGCGCCGAAGGAGCCGGCGGCTGGGCATGGGCAGCGACCCTACCGGCGCGCCCGCCCCCCCTGGGACCC
>JBPCJV010000338.1:0-4062 GCA_051004925.1 Acidimicrobiales bacterium
GCCGGGCCGTGGAGGTAGGTACCGACGACGTGGCCGCTCACCACTCCCTCGGTGCCGTCGCCGGCGTCGTTGCCCCTGCCCACCACGACCCGGCCGAGGGGCTGGGCCGAGGGCCCGTGCTTGGTCACCCCGGCGTGGTTCTCGTAGCCCGTGAGGGTGGGCAGCGCGAATGCGCCGGTGGATTCGACCACCAGCTCGCCCACCCGCCTGGGCCCCCGGCCTCTCGTGGTGGAGCAGTCGAGCATTCCGAGACCGTCGTGGGGCGACCCGTCGGGCCCCAGGAACTGCGTGCCCAGCAGCTGGTAGCCGGCGCAGACGGCCAGGACCGCGGCCCCTTCGTCGACGGCGCGGGGAAGGACGCCGGACGCCCGCAACTCACGGACGGCCAGCGACTGTGGGCCGTCCTCGCCGCCACCCATGAGATACAGGTGGCACGACCGGGGGATGGGGTCGCCGGCGGGCACCTCGACGACTTCGGCGTCGATGCCCCGCCACCGCAGGCGCTGGGCCAGTACCTGGGCGTTGCCGCCGTCGCCGTAGGTGCCGAGGAGCTCGGGGAACAGCAGGGCGATGGAGACGGCGTCAGGCACGTGATCCGCCCGCGCCGTTGAGGGTCACACGGGCGAGGGCCCTGCGGGCGTCCTGGAACGACGTGTAGTTGGCCGCCAGGTCGACTTCGCCGGGCCCGAGCGGCCCTTCGAGCGGGGTGCCGGGCCCGAAGCTACCGGCGGCGGCGACCGCGGCTCGGTAGTCGGCGATGAAGCGGTGCTCGACGTCGGCGTAGCGCAGGCGCACGGCCAGGTCGCGGCCCCGGTCCCCGGTGGCGATCACCAGCCGCCCCCGTAGCTGCTCGAACGGAACGTCCCACAGCCACGACGGGTCCCGCCCGTCGGCCACCCGTGCGTTGATGCCGACGACCACCGGCAGCGGCGCCGGACGGATGAGCTGGAGCGTCTCGGCCCAGCCGGCGGGGTTCTTGGCCAGCAGCATCCGGGTCTTCACGCCGTCGACGTCGACCACCTCGTAACGGCCGGCGACGGTGCCCACGCGGCCCATGGCGGTCACGCCCTCGGCGACGTCGGCTCCCAGGCAGGCGGCGCCGGCCGCAGCCATGCAGGCGTTGGCCAGGTTGCACCACCCCGGCAGCTGCAGGCGGACAGGGAATCGTCGGCCGTCGGCCAGGGCCAGGTCGTCACCTTCGAGCCAGAGGTCGGGACGGGGCCGAGCGAACCCGCACGACGCGCAGGCCCACGACGCACCTCCCGAGGCGGTGTCGTCCGCCTCCCGGTCCCAGCGGATGCGGCCACCGCACGCCGGGCAGGCGGCGGCGTCGGCCCGCCATCGCTGGCCCGTGCCCACCCAGGTCACCGTGGTGGCCCCGCCTGCGGCCCAGGCGACGAGCGGGTCGTCGACGTTGGCGATCACCGCGGCCCCGGGGGCGCGCTCGAGAGCCCGCCGCCAGGCATCGGCGTGGAGGCGCACCTCGCCGATGCGGTCGAGCTGGTCGCGACTGAGGTTGAGCAGGGTGACGACGGCCGGGCGCACCGCCTCGATCGCGGTGGGAAGCAACCCCTCGTCGACCTCGAGGGCGGCGAAGGAGCCGGAGTCGCCTGCGGGGTGGGAGAGCGTGCCGACCAGCCCCGAGATCAGGTTGGCCCCGGCCGAGTTGGTGCGCACCTCGCCCAAGGTGCCGAGGGCGGCGGCCAGCAGCCGGGTCGTCGTCGTCTTGCCGTTGGTGCCCGTCACCAGGGCGATCTGATGACCGGTGGCCAGCACGCGCAGGGCGGCGGGGTCGAGCGCCAGGGTCACCTTGCCGCCGACCGACGACCCCTGACCCAACCCCACCCGGCGCGACAGTCCGGACACCGCCAAGCCGGCCGAGACGGCCAGCCGGGTGCGTGCCGGGAGAGCCATGGGGCCAGCTTGGTCCAGATTCCGATGGCAGGGGGAATAGGGGGGCGGAGTGGAGGGCGGGACCTTGACGGGTGGAGGATGGGGGAGTACGGTGGCACGAAGTGGTGCAGGGGGGAGGCCTTCATGCCCGCCGTGGCGCTGGCACGACGAGAACTGGACCGAGGTGGCGCAGATGTTCCTGGGAGAGCACAGCCACTCCCTCGATGCGAAAGGGAGGCTGATCCTTCCCTCCCGCTTCCGGGACCAGCTCGCGTCGGCGTTCGTCACCAGCGAGGTGGACGGCTGCCTGGCCCTCTGGCCGCCCGAGGAGTTCGAGGAGCGATCGCAGGAGATGAAGGCCAAGTGGCGGGGATCGCCCGCCGACCGCAACCAGGCCCGGGCCTTCTTCGCCGGGGCCGTGGACGCCAGCCCCGACAAGCAGGGTCGGGTGGTGATCCCCGCGCCGCTGCGGGAGTTCGCCCGCCTCGACCGCGAGGTGGCCGTCACCGGGGCCTTCGACCACGTGGAGATCTGGGACGCCGCCACCTGGCACGAAACCAAGCGCCGGGGCGAACAGGGCCTGGCCGGTGACACCCCGGAGAGTCCTGCCACCGAGAGTCCCCGTGGCTGATGTCATGTCTCGACCATGCGCCATCCCCCGACCGGCACGCGGGAAGACCCCCCTCTTCGCCCTGTGTCTCGGGTCCGACCGGGCAGATGGCCCGGCCGGTACCTCCCGGCCGGGGGATGGCCCATGGGCGAGGCATGTCACTGAGCGGCATGTCACTGAGCGGCATGTCACTGAGCGGCATGGTGACCGAGCCACGACCAGTGGGTAGCGCGTCCGCGTCGACCCCCGCTTTCGAGCACCGCCCCGTGATGGCGGACGAGGTCACCGAACTGTTCCGGCCCGTGCCTGCCGGCGCGGTGGTGGACGCCACCGTGGGAGCCGGTGGTCACGCCAGGGCCCTACTCGAGGCCCATCCCCATATCCAGCTGGTGGGCCTGGACCGCGACACCGACGCCCTCGCCGCCGCCGACCGGGCGTTGCAGGGCTTCGCCGGACGGTTCGTCCTGCGCCACGGTCGGTTCGACCGCATCAGGGAGATCTGCGGAGAGTTGGGCCACGAGCGCGTCTCGGGGGTGCTGTTCGACCTCGGCGTCAGCTCGCCGCAGCTCGACCGGCCGGAACGGGGTTTCTCCTACCGGGGGGACGGTCCCCTCGACATGCGCATGGACCGTGACCAGCCGACGACCGCGGGCGACATCGTCAACGGCTACAGCGAGGACCGCCTGGCGGCCGTCCTGGCCGAGCTGGGCGAGGAGCGCTACGCCCGGCGTATCGCCCGGGCGATCGTCGCCAACCGCCCGCTCACCACCACGGTGGAGCTGGCCGAGATCGTGCGCGGCGCCATCCCCGCCCCCGCTCGCCGGCGCGGTGGGCACCCGGCCCGTCGGTCGTTCCAGGCGATCCGTATCGAGGTCAACGCCGAGCTGGCCATCCTGGCCGAGGCCATCGACGCAGCCGTCGACCTCCTGGCTCCCGACGGCCGGGCCGTCGTGCTGGCCTACCACTCCGGTGAGGACCGCATCGTCAAGGCCCGCTTCGCCCAGGCGGCAACCGGCGGCTGCACCTGCCCGCCCCGCCTCCCGTGCGTCTGCGGCGCCAAGCCTCGCGTTCGCCACCTGCGGAGGGGCCGGAAACCGGGCGCGGCTGAGATCGCCGCCAACCGGCGGGCCGAGAGCGCCCGGCTGCGCGCCGTGGAGAAGCTGCCCCACGACGCCCCGGCGGCGGCATGACCCCCGCCCGTACCGCCCGGCCGGCCGCCCGCACCGCTCCCCGCGGGGCGAGGGCCGTGGCCGTCGAGGCCCCGGCCCTCCGCCTCGTCGACCAGGCCGCTCGTCCCCGACAGCGGGCCCTTACCCGCGCCGCGACGGCGCTGGCGTCGGCTCTCGCCGCCGTCGGACTGTTCGGGGTCGTGGGCCTGCACGTGCTCCTCACCCAGGGGCAGGCCGAGCTCGACCAGCTCCACTCCCGGGCGACGGCCGAGGCCGCCCGGCACGGCCGCCTGAAGGTGGAGGTGGCCCAGATGGAGGCGCCCGCCCGCGTGGTCGGCGAGGCCCGGCAGCGGTTGGGCATGGTGCCGTTGGCGGCGATCGTCTACCTGC
>JBPCJV010000339.1:0-6860 GCA_051004925.1 Acidimicrobiales bacterium
GTCGGTCCCGACTTCCTGCTCGGCGTGCGACTTTCAGCCAAGGACTGCAACCAGCTTCCGCTCAATCTCCGCCTGCCGCTACCGCGGGATTCCGAACAGTTCCGGGGCAACGGGACGGACACCTATATCACCTATGCCAAATGGCTCAAGGACCTCGGAGTCGACTACCTGCACGTGAGCAACGGCTACGGGTTCATCAACCCCGGGGAGACGCCGGGCGACTTTCCCCTCGCCGAAGTGAAGATGTTCGTCAACTCGACCCGGCACCTGTCGACCAAAGCGGCGGTGCGTGCGGGCCTGCTGAACGTCGTGCCCGACTGGCTCCTCCACCGGCTGCTGAGCACCGGATGGGGGGCCACAGAGGCGGCCAACCTCCCCGACGCCCGCCGCCTCCGCGACGAGGTGGGGCTCCCGGTCATCGCCAACGGGGCCTTCCAACGGCGATCTGTCGTCGAGTCGGCCCTCACCTCGGGCGGCTGTGACCTGGTGTCGATGGCCCGACCCCTCCTGGCCAACCCCGACCTGCCCAGGCTCTTCGCACACGGCGTGGAGGAACCGGAACGGCCGTGCACCTTCTGCAACCGCTGCGCCATCCGCACGACGCTGTTCCCCCTCGGCTGCTACGAGCCGGCGCGCTTCGACTCCACCGACGACATGGAGGCCCAGATCCTCGAATGGTCGGCCCGGCCCGACCTTTACGAGCCGCTGCCCTGGGACCCCGCGACCGAACCGAGCGCTCCCTGAGCCGCTTCGACGTCGTCGTCATCGGCTCGGGCTTCGGGGGGGCGGTCGTCGCCGCCCGCCTGGCTTTGGCCGGACGCTCGGTGTGCGTGCTCGAACAAGGGAGACGGTGGGAACCGAGCCAGTACCCCCGCAGCTTCAGCGCCGCCGCCGGTGCCGTCTGGGACGAGACCGACCGCCGCGGTTTTCTCGACTACCGGGTCTTCTCCCGCATCGACGTCGTCCAGGGCGTCGGGGTCGGCGGCGGCTCCCTCCACTACTTCAACGTCCAGTCGCGGGCCCCGGCGGCGATCCTCGACCGGCCCGAGTGGCCGTCGGCGTTGCACGCGGGAATTCTCGACCCCTATTACGCGCGGGTCGAAGGGGTCACCACCCCCGCGCCCCTCGTGCCCCCGGCGGGGGAACGCCTCCCTCGGCGCACCGAAGCCTTCCTACGGGCCGCAGGCGAGGCCGGCTACGACGCCTCGCTGCGCCCCATCGCCATCCACACTGGGCCCACACGCGCCCACCCGATCAGCGGTCTCAGGCAGGAGCCGTGCGCATTCACGGCCGACTGCCTCATCGGATGCCGGCCCCGTTCCAAGAACAGCCTCGACGTCACCTACCTGCCGATGGGGGAGCGCCACGGCCTGGAGATCCGACCCCTCCACACTGCCGACGGCCTCGAGCCCGCCTCCGGCGGTGGGTACACGGTGTCCGTGCGCCGCTTCGACCCCGATCATCCCGGGGCCTTCGAGCGCGACCAGGTCACCGGCACCACCGTCGTGGTGGCCGCCGGGGTGGTCGGCACGACCGAGCTGCTCCTGCGGGCTCGCGACCTGCACCGCACGCTTCCCGGCCTGCCAACAACCCTCGGGCGGCGCTTCTCGGCCAACGGCGACATGCTGTTCGCCGGCACCAGGGACACCGCCGAGCTCATCGACCCCTGCCACGGACCCAGCATCACGGTCGGCGCGTTCGTCCAGAACCCGGGGTCGCGCCACGTCATCCAGGTTCAGGACCTCGCCTACCCCGCGGCCCTCACGTCGATGTTCGACGGCACCCTGCCCTTGCCGAGCCGGGTGCGCCGCCTGGCCCATGCTGCGTCCGGGTATGTGCATGCCGCCGTCGACGGTCGGTCGTTCCCCGCCCGAAGCCTGTTGGACGGCTCGTTCGTCCCCCATTTCCTGCCCTACCTCGGAATGGGAACCGACGCCGGCAACGGGCGCTTCAGGCTCGACGGGCGCGGGCGGCTACGCCTCGACTGGGACTCGACGGCGAGCGCCGGGATGTTCGTGGAGATGGAAGATGCCATGCGCAACCTGAGTCGTGCCCTGCACGGCCGCTTCGTCCGTAGCCTCCCGTGGCGATGGCCGCTGCGCCGCCTGCTCACCGCCCACCCACTGGGTGGCTGCGTCATGAGCGACAGCCCGGGGACCGGCGTGGTGAACGACCGTGGGGAGGTCTGGGGCCATCCCGGCCTCTTCGTGACCGACGCCTCGATCGTCCCCGGGCCTCTGGCCGTGAACCCCTCGCTCACGATCGCTGCGCTGAGCGAGCGTGTCGCCCAGTGGATGATCGAGGGACGCGAGCTTCGGTAGGGAGCCCGGGCTGAGTGTGCCTGGCGGCGCTCAGCCCGTGGCCACCTTCTCGTCGTCCGACTGGCCGTCGCCGCCGTTGGTCCCGCTGCCCTTCGAGCCGGCCAGCAACGACCGGGCCAGCTGGAGCCCGGCCACGCCCTGCGACATGGCCTGGGCCAGCGCCTCCGACAGTCCCTGGGCGCCGTTCAGCACGATCATCTGGTCGATGTCGCCGAACGGCTTGGCCGCCGCCTCCACGATCTCCGGCCACTTCTCGGCCAGCTGCTGGCCGATCACCGCGTCCTGGTTCTCCGCCAGCGCGTCGGCCCGGGCCTGGATGGCCTCGGCCTCGGCCATGCCCTTGGCCCTCACGGCCTCCCCGTCCGCCCGGCCCTTTGCTTCCGTCGCCGCCGCTTCCGCCTCGCCGATGGCGCGGGTCGACTCGGCCCGGGCCGCGGCATCGAGGCGGATGTGGTCGGCTTCGGCGCCGGCCTGGAGGCGCACCTGTTCGGCCCCGGCGGCCGCCTCGAGCTTGACGCGCTGGGCATGGGCGGCGGCCTGGAGCTCGACTTCCTGGCGCTGGGCCTCGGCCTGGGCGACGCGGGCGTCGCGTTCGGCCCGGGACAGCGTGACCTGCTCGTAGGCCTTGGCGTCGGCCGGCTTGCGCACCGTCGCATGCAGCCGCTGCTCCTCGCGCTGGCCCTCGAGCTCGGCCACCTTGGTCTCCTCGACCACGACCTCCTGGCGGGCGTGGGCGTCGGACAGCGGGCCGGCCTGTTCGGCCAGGGCCGCGGCGCGGTCGACCTCGGCCTGGTACCCGGCCTGCTTCACCTGGCTGGCCCGACGCGCCTCGGCCTTGAGGGCGTCGGCCTCCTGCTCGCGCTCGGTGGCCTCACGGTCAGCCGCGGCCTGGGCGATCCTGGCCTTGCTGGCGACCGCGGCGGCGTGTGGGAGACCCAGGTTCTCGATGTAGCCCGTGGGGTCGAGGATCTCCTGCACCTGGAGCGAATCGACGATGAGCCCCAGCTTCTCCATCTCTGTCCCCGACGACTCCCGGGTGAGCTGCGTGAGCTTCTCGCGGTCGCGGATCATCTCCTCCACGGTCATGCTGCCCACGATGGCCCGCAGGTGCCCGGCGAAGACATTGTGGACGCGGTGGTCCATCTGGTCCTGCTGGTCGAGGAAGCGCCGGGCGGCGTTGGCAATCGACGTGAAGTCGTCGCCCACCTTGAAGATCACCACTCCCTTGACACTGAGCGGTATGCCCTGGTGGGTGACGCAGTCGATCCCCAACTCGGCCTCTCGGAGGTCGAGCGTGAGCCGGCGGACGGTCTGCACCCCGGGGATGACGAGCGTGCCCTTCCCGGTCACGATCTTGAAGCCGAGGCTCTCGCTCACCTGGTCGCTCGGTGCGTGCTGTCGGAGCCCGGAGATGATCAATGCCTCGTTCGGCTCGGCCACCCGCCACATGAGCTTGAAGATGACCGCGAAAACCACGAGGGCTCCGACGATTCCACCGATCAGGATCTGCATGGTTCCC
This sequence comes from Acidimicrobiales bacterium, assembly GCA_051004925.1. Classification (GTDB taxonomy): domain Bacteria; phylum Actinomycetota; class Acidimicrobiia; order Acidimicrobiales; family AC-14; genus DATAQC01. The sequence goes on from JBPCJV010000339.1 coordinate 3,841, forward strand.
CGACTCCTTGGTAGGTGAGCTACATCTTGGCGACCACGACCGTGCGCGGGGGGTAGTACTCGACCACCACGATGCGGGTACCGCTGGTGAGGGTGTCCTCCCCGTCCATGGCATAGGCGTGGAAGGCCTCGCTCCCGCCTCGCACCTGGACCATGACCTCGCCCAGCTTGCCCGGACCGATGGTGCCGGTGACCCGGCCCATCTTGCCGATCATCGTGTGGTCGGCCACGACCCGCATCACCCCGTGCGCTCGGTGACGCTGCGGTTCAGCGCCGGGTCAAGTGTCGCAGCTTGACCCCAGGTCTGCCCTCGGGCCTCAGCCACCCCGCTCAGGGGCGCCGGTGGTCTACCCGGGTCCGGTGCCCGGGACATTTGAACCTGACCTCGATAGGATGTGCCTTTGGATAGAGCACCCCGAGACTGGGTTTCGCTCGCCGGGCAGTTCCCGCAAGCCAAGCAGAGTGCTAGGGAGCCCTATGGCCTTCACATGGAACCCGATCTTCGAATGGGACAACGACGCATGGCGGAACCAGGCGGCGTGTCGCGACACTGATCCCGACCTGTTCTTCCCGATCGGAAGCCTGGGGACGGCGATCGAGCAGGTGGAGGCGGCCAAGTCCGTCTGCCGGGTCTGCCCGGTGCAGGACGCCTGCCTCCGGTTCGCACTCGAGACGAACCAGTACGACGGCGTCTGGGGCGGCAAGACCGAGGAGGAGCGTCGCAAGCTGCGTCGCAGCTGGCTGGCCACCCGCCGCCGGCGCTCCGGCGCACTCATGTCCTGAGCGCCGCCGGCGGCCGGTAGGGTCGGACCACCATGGCCAACGCCGCCCAATTCATCTTCACCATGCGGAACGTCAGCCGCTTCCACCCTCCGGACAAGGAGGTGGTGAAGGACATGACGCTGGCGTTCTACCCGGGCGCCAAGATCGGCGTCATCGGCCCCAACGGCTCGGGGAAGTCGTCGCTGCTGCGGATCATGGCCGGCATCGACGACGGCTTCACCGGCGAGGCCCGGCTGTCCCCCGGCTTCACCGTCGGGCTCCTCGAGCAGGAGCCCCAGCTCGACTCGGCCAAGGACGTCAAGGGCAACGTCATGGACGGTGTCGGCCCGGTGGCCGACCTGCTACGCCAGTACGACGAGGTCCTGGAGCGCTACTCCGACCCCGACGCCGACTTCGAGAAGATCGGTGAGGACCAAGCCCGCCTCGAGGCCGAGATCGAGGCGAAAGGGGCCAACGACCTCGACCGCCAGATCGACATCGCCATGGACGCCCTACGCCTTCCCCCCGGCGACGCCGACGTGACCGTGCTCTCCGGCGGCGAGCGCCGACGGGTCGGGCTGTGCCGGCTGCTGCTGTCCAAGCCCGACCTCCTCCTTCTCGACGAGCCCACCAACCACCTCGACGCCGAGTCGGTCGCCTGGCTGGAACGGACCCTGCAGGAATACCTCGGCACCGTCGTGGCCATCACCCACGACCGCTACTTCCTCGACAACGTGGCCCGCTGGATCCTCGAGCTCGAGCGCGGCCGGGGAACGCCCTTCGAGGGCAACTACACGGGCTGGCTGGAGCAGAAGCAGGAGCGCCTCCGCCTCGAGCAGAAGGCCGACAGCGCACGCTCGAAGACCCTCGAGCGCGAGCTCGAGTGGGTACGCATGGGGGCCAAGGCCCGCCACGCCAAGTCGAAGGCCCGCCTCGGCGCCTACAAGAAGCTGTTCGCCGAGGCCCGCGAGGCTGAGGGCGCGGCCCGTCGCCTGGAGATCGCCATTCCTCCCGGCGAGCGCCTGGGCGACGTGGTGATCGAGGTCGAGGGCGTGAGCAAGGCCTACGACGACCGGCTGCTCATCGACGACCTCTCGTTTTCACTCCCCCCCGCCGGCATCGTGGGCGTGATCGGGCCCAACGGGGCGGGCAAGACCACCCTGTTCCGGATGCTGACGGGCCAGGACAAGCCCGACAGCGGCTCGGTGCGGATCGGGCCCACCGTCGAGCTCGCCTACGTCGACCAGAGCCGCGACGACCTCGACCCCCAGGCCTCGATCTACGAGGAGATCACCGGTGGCCAGGAGTTCTTCAAGATCGGTACCCGGGAGGTCAACGGGCGGGCCTACGTGGCGTCGTTCAACTTCACCGGCTCCGACCAGCAGAAGCCGGTGGGGATGGCATCGGGGGGCGAGCGCAACCGCGTGCACCTGGCCAAGATGCTGCGGCGCGGCGGCAACGTGCTGTTGCTCGACGAGCCCACCAACGACCTCGACGTCGACACCCTGCGGGCCCTGGAGGACGGGCTGGAGTCGTTCCCCGGCTGCGCGGTCGTCATCAGCCACGACCGGTGGTTCCTCGACCGCATCTGCACCCACGTGCTGGCCTTCGAGGGTGAGAGCCAGGTGCGGTGGTTCGAGGGCAACTTCGCCGACTACGAGGCTTGGCGCCACAAGGAGCTGGGCTCGGCCGCCGACCAGCCCCACCGGATCAAGTACAAGCCGCTCGCCCGCTAACCCGGCACCCGCTCCCTGGTGTGGTGGGCGGGGCCGCAGGCGGCGAGGATGTACAGCGCGGAGACGGCGCCGCCGAACGCCAACCCCGTTTCGTAGGAGATGTGGTAGCCCTGGATCTCGGCGGCCACCGGGTGTCGGACCATGGCCCCGGAGTACACGAGGGCCACGAGCACACCCAGGGCCGCGAAGCTCCCGGGGCTCGCGCATGTGGCGGAGAGCATCCACGCCGGCGACGGCCACCACGGCCCCGGCGACGATGTCGGCTTCGGCGGAGAAGCACATGGCGTGCTTACACCGATGGGCTGAACGTCATCCCCTGGCCCCCGGGTCTCGAACCTCGAACCGCGGGCGAGGGCTCCACCCACTGTCCAAACCTCAGAGTACCGGCGCAGCGGTGGATGCCGCACCGATTTCTGCTGTAGCCGGAGGCTCCGAGAACCAGTTGGCGAACAGAGAATGTGGGGGGGCGCTACTACCCTTGCCCGGGGGGGGGGGGGGGGGGGGGGGAGGGAGGGGGGGGGGG
>JBPCJV010000340.1:0-6874 GCA_051004925.1 Acidimicrobiales bacterium
CCGGGCCCGGCGACCCGGCATGCGACGATTGACCCGACATGGTCAGCTCCGGTGATCCGGCAACGAGGGGCGACGTCGGCACGGTCGTCGTGGTGGAGGACGACGCCCACATCGCCGACCTGGTCGAGCTGTACCTTCGCCAAGACGGCTTCCGTGTGGTCCAGGCCGCCGACGGCGAGTCGGGCATGGCCGCGGTGCGCAACCACTCGCCTCGCCTGGTGATCCTCGACGTCGGCCTGCCGGGCGGGCTCGACGGCCTCGACGTCTGCCGCCGTCTGCGGGCCGCGGGCGACGTCCCCATCATCATGCTCACGGCCCGCGACGGCGAGGTCGACCGGGTGCTCGGCCTGGAGCTGGGCGCCGACGACTACGTGACCAAGCCCTTCGCCCCGCGCGAGCTGGCCGCCCGCGTCAAGGCCATCCTGCGCCGGAGCGCGGGCCCGACGCGCGAGGCCGTCGAGGTGCTGTCCGTCGGCGCCGTGGAGGTCGACGTGCGGCGCCGGGAGGCCCGGGTGGGACCCGACGTCGTCGCCCTGGCCACCCGCGAGTTCGACCTGCTCCATTTCCTGGCCGACAACGCCGGACGGGCCCTGTCCCGCCAGCAGATCCTCGACGGCGTCTGGGGGCCGAACTGGTACGGGGACGAGCGCACCGTCGACGTGCACGTCGGCCAGCTGCGCAAGAAGCTCGGCGACGCCCTGCCGCTGGCCACGGTGTGGGGCGTCGGCTACCGCCTGGGCTAGCGGGTGACGCGCCGCATCACCCTCACGATGGTGGCCGTGGTGGCCGGCGCCCTGCTCGTGGCCAGTCTCGTGACCGTCGCCCTCTCCGAGCGGGCCGACCGTCGGCGCACCCGCAACGACACGGTGCGGCAGGCCCAGCGCCTGGCGCAGTCGATCGACGAGATCGAGAGGCCCGGCGTGCTTCGGGCCGTCGGGGAGGCCCTCAGGTTCCAGGACCAGGCGATCGTCACGGTGGCTCCTACGGGGCCGCCCATTGCCGACCTCCCGGCCGGCGTGGCGGCCGAGGATCTCGACCTCGCACGACTCCGACAGGGCCAGACGGTTTCCGGGTCCCGCGACGGCCTCGTCTTCGCCGCCGCCCCGGCCGGCCAGTTCCGGACCACGCCCCGACTGCTGGTCGTCGTCGTGACCCGGCGTCTCGGCAGAGGCGGGGGCGTCGGGCCGATCCTCCTCCTCGTCGGCCTGACCACCTTGGCCGTGACCGCCGCCATCGCCGTCAGCCTGGGCCGTCGCCTGGTTCGTCCCCTCAGGGAGGCCGAGGAAGCGACCTGTCGCATCGCCGCCGGCGACCTGGCCGCCCGGGTGCAGGTGAAATCCTCCGACGGAGAAGACCTGGCGACGCTGGCCCGGTCGATCAACAGCATGGCCGCGAGCCTGGAGCGCTCGCGGGGACTCGAGCGCCAGTTCCTGCTCTCCGTGTCGCACGACCTGCGCACGCCGCTCACCTCGATCCGGGGCTACGCCGAGGCCCTGGCCGACGGCAAGGTGCCCGATCCCCCGCAGGCGGCGACCGTGATCCTCGGTGAGTCCCGGCGCCTCGAGCGCCTGGTGGCCGATCTCCTCGAACTGGCCAAGCTCGGGGCCGGGCGCTACTCCCTAGACCTTCGCACCACCGATGTGGGCGAGGTGGTGGGCGCCACCGTCGACGGCTTCCTCCCCGCCGCCGACGAAGCCGGCGTGGCCGTCGTGACCGACGTGCCGGCCCGGGGGGAGGCGGAGGCGGCCGTCGACCCGGACCGCCTGGCCCAGGTGGTGGCCAACCTGGTGGAGAACGCCCTGAAGTTCGCCGCCAGCTCGATCGCCGTGGGTGCCGGTCGCCAGGACGGTGCGATCAGGCTGTGGGTCGACGACGACGGCCCGGGCATCGCCGACGACGACCTGCCGCACGTGTTCGAGCCCTTCTACCAGTCGGGCCGTTCACCCAGCCGCAGGGTGGGCACCGGTCTCGGCCTGGCGATCGTCCACGAGCTGGTGGACGCCATGGGCGGGACGGTCCAGGCCGAGCAGGGCCGCGGAGGCGGCACCCGCATGGTGGTCAGCCTCCGCCCGCCACAGTAGGAACCACGGACCTCGCGGGCCTGTCAGCGGCAGGCCGGTAGGGACACGGGTCGCTGCACCGCGTCGACGATCGCCACCGCGACGATCGGGCCGGGCTGGTTGCACACGATCTGGAAGCCGGCGTTGCCGTTCCCATCGGTCACGGCGACCGGCGACGAGATGATGGCCACGTTGGCCGACACACCCAGCCCCACGGGCACGGCCTGGCGGACCTGGGCGCGAAGGATCCCCTCGGTGTCGACGCCGCCGTTGGACACCGATACCACCACGATGGCCGGCTGGCCGAGCATGGGCTGTTCGGGCGAGACCTGGGCCACGACGTTCCCGTCACCCGGATAACGCAGCACCGGGAGGTCGACCGGCGGCGACTCGCCGACGCTCACGAACACCACCGCCGGAGTCAGCTGCGCCAGGTCCGGCGCCTTCCATGCCCGTAGGCGGTAACGGCCGCCGTTGACCCCTTCGACGCCCCAGCGACCGTCGGGGCCGCTCTGCACAGTGGTTGAGGCAGCCGCCTCGTCGTCGACGAGCCGCTCGACGCGGACGGTCGCGTCGGGCACCGGCCCGTCCGGGCCGGTCACCGTCCCGCCGACGCGAGCCTCACCCGGGGCCAGCTCCGACGGCAGGGTCACGAGGGTCCGGGGACTGGCGGCGATGGTGGTGGTGGGGGCGACTTCGACGGTGGTCGAGGGGGCGGCGGGCGCCCCGCTCAAGCCGGGGTCCGGGTCGGAGCCCCCGCTGCACGCCACGGCCAGCGCGGCGGTGCCGAGCATCGCACCCACCAGGGCCCCCCACCGTCGCCGGCCTCGGTCTCGGCTCACCGGGCTCAGGTCACGAGGGGCAGGGCTTCGACCCGTGCCCGCATCGAGGTGCCGTCCCAGGCCACGTCGACATCGACGGGCGGCGTCACGGCACGGCCCACGTAGGCGAGGGCCACCGGCGCCCCCAGCTGGATGGAACGGGCCACGCTGGTGACGGTCCCGACCTGCTTGTCGCCCTCACGCACCGTCGCCCCCGACGGCGGCAGCGCGTTGGCGCCCGACGCGGTGTCCTCGATGAGGACCAGGCCCCGGAGGCGGCGGGGCACATTGCCACCGCGGGAGTCGATGCGGGCCACGAGCTCCTGGCCGGTGTAGCAACCCTTGGTGAAGCTCACGGTCAGGTCGACGACGCCCGCCTCGGCCGGGATGGTGCGCTCGTCGAGCTCCCGGCCCATCACCGGGATCCCGCACTCGATGCGCACGGCCTCGTAGGCGTCGAGCGGGCACAGCACCACCCCAGGCGGCGCGGTGGGTGCCTCGCCGAGGAGGTCGACGCCCGGGAGCCCGGGCCAGTCGGCACCGACCGCCAGGCCCGTCACCCCGCTCCGAGGGCCGCTCGGGCCCGTGACCCCAGCGGCGACCGCCTCCGCGGCGCGCGGACCGCGCACCGCCAGGCACCGCCAGGCGAGCGTCTCGATGTCGCACTTCACCCGCAGCTTGAAGCGCTGGAGGCGTTCGACCACGGCGGCACCCCACCCGCCGTCGGTGTCGAGCAACACGCTCTCGCCGGACTCCCGGGTGACCCGCAGGAGGGCCACGACCTTGCCCTGTGGCGCCAGGAGCAGCGACCAGGCCGAGGCACCGTCGGCCAGGGCGACCACGTCCTGGCTCAGTTGGCCCTGCAGGAACGTCAACGAGTCGGGGCCGACGACCCGCACGACGTCGCGCGGAAGGTCGACGACGCCGGCGTCGCTCCGGAGCGCCGCGTACCCGTCGGCCAACGCCTGGTCGTCAGTCATTCAGCACCACCTTGTCGTCGGGCGCCACCGTGGTGGCAGCCGTGTCTGGGGCCCGCATGCGCCGGGCCGCGGGGACGGCGGCCAACAGGGCGGCGGCCTTGTTGTGGCACTCCTCGTCCTCGGCCTCAGGGTCGCTGTCAGCCACGATGCCGGCGCCCGCCTGCACCGAAGCCCGACCGTCGGGGCCGACGAGCATGGTGCGAATGGTGATCGCCGTGTCGAGGTTGCCGGAGAAGTCGAAGTAGCCCACCACCCCGGCATAGGGCCCCCGCTTGGTGGGTTCGAGGTCGTCGATGATCTGCATGGCCGACACCTTGGGGGCGCCCGACACTGTGCCGGCGGGCAGGGTGGCCCGCAGGACGTCGATCGGCCCGCAGCCGGGACGCAGACGGCCCGATACCTGGGACGTCAGGTGCATCACGTGGCTGTAGCGCTCGAGGGTCATCAATTCGTCGACCACCTCGGAGCCGAACTCCACCACCCGCCCGACGTCGTTGCGGGCCAGGTCGACGAGCATCACGTGCTCGGCCACCTCCTTGGGGTGTTCGGAGAGCTCCCCGGCCAGGCGGCGGTCCTCCTCGTCGGACTGGCCACGCGGGCGGGTGCCGGCGATCGGTCGCGAGATCACCCGACCGTCGAGCAGCGACACCATGGGTTCGGGCGACGATCCGACCATCGACACCGTCGGGTGCCGCAGGAAGTACATGTACGGGCTGGGGTTCACCTGGCGGAGCACCCGGTACACGTCGAAGGCGTCGGCGCCGAGGTCGAGGTCGAAGCGCTGGGCCAGGACCACCTGGAAGATGTCACCGGCGAGGATCCTCTCCTTGGCCGCCTCGACGGCGCTGCGGTACGCGCGGTGCCCCATGCCGGAGCGCACCTCGGGCAGGGGGTCGTCGGGCGACGGCGGGTCGGCCGGCGTGTAGGAAAGCGGGCGTCCGAGGTCGGCGACCAGCCCGTCCACCCGCTCGCCGGCCCGTCGGTAGGCGGCGTCGAGCTCGGCGGCGGTCGCACCCCGGGGTACCACGACGTTGTCGATCAGGTAGACCCGCTGGCGCCAGTGGTCGAAGGCGGCCAGCTGGCCGATCACCGACAGGACGGCGTCGGGGTGGCCGAGGTCGTCGGGCGGGACGTCGGGCAGGCGCTCGACCTCACGCACCACGTCGTAGCCCAGGTAGCCGACGACCCCGCCGTGCAGGGGCGGCAGCTCGGACAGCACCGGCGAACGGTAGGCGCCCAGCAGCCCTTCCACGGCCGCCAGGACACCCCGGTCGACAGGCACCTCGGGGGGTAGGTGGCCCTCGACCTCGATGTGGCCGTCGGAGGACACCAGTACGGCGGTGGGATCGCGCCCGGCGAAGGAGAACCGTCCCCAGCGATCGCCGTGGTCGACCGACTCGAGCAGGAACCCGGGACCCGTTCCCGCCAGCTTCAGGTAGGCCGAGACCGGGGTCTCCAGGTCGGCTGCCACCTCTCGCCACACCGGCACCAAGGTGTGGTCGGCGGCCAGGCGACCGAAGTCCTCCCTAGTCGGCCGCAGCACGCGAGCCGGTGCCGAAGGAGCGGTAGAAGCACGTGCGTTCGCCGGTGTGGCAGGCACCCCGGCCCTCCTGCTCGACTACGACGAGCAAGGCGTCGGCGTCGCAGTCGTAGAACATCTCGCGCACCCACTGCCGGTCGCCGGAGGTCTCGCCCTTGCACCACAGCTCCCGGCGGGACCGGCTCCAGAACCAGGTCCGGCCGGTGTCGAGGGTGCGGCGCAGGGACTCGTCGTTCATCCACGCCAGCATCAGCACCTCGCCGGTGACCTGCTCCTGGACGATGGCGGGAACCAGGCCACTGTCGTCGAAGGCCACGCCGGCCAGTTCCTCGGCCGTGGCGACGATGCGTGTGGCCGTGGACATGCGCTCATGGTAGGCGGGCGGTACCGCTACGGCGGTTAGACCGGGCGCACGCTGAGGCCGGCGTCCATGAGCCGTTGCTTGGCCTGGCCGACGGTGGCCTCGCGGAAATGGAAGATGGACGCCGCCAGCACGGCGTCGGCGCCACCCTGAAGCGCCCCGTCGACGAGGTGGTCGAGGCTGCCGACGCCTCCGCTGGCGATCACCGGCAGGCCCACCGACGACGTGACCGCCCTGGTGAGGTCGAGGTCGTAGCCGTCGCGGGTGCCGTCGCGGTCCATGGAGGTGAGCAGGATCTCCCCGGCGCCCCGGCGCTCGCACTCGCCCGCCCAGGCCACCGCGTCCAGACCGGTCGGGTGCCGCCCTCCGTGGGTGTAGACCTCGTAGCCCGTGGTGCCGGGCACGTGGCGGGCGTCGATGGCCACGACCACGCACTGGGCCCCGAACTCCCGGGAGATCTCGGTGACCAACTCGGGACGGGCCACCGCCGCGGTGTTCACTCCCACCTTGTCCGCACCCGCCCGCAACAGGCGGCGGGCGTCGTCGGCGCTGCGGACGCCGCCGCCCACCGTGAAGGGGATGAAGACCCGCGCGGCCACCCTCGTGGCCACCTCGACCATGGTGTGGCGGGCGTCGGCCGAGGCGGTGATGTCGAGGAACACCACCTCGTCGGCCCCCTCGGCGTCGTAGCGGGCCGCCAGCTCGACGGGATCACCGGCGTCGACCAGGTCGAGGAACCGCACCCCCTTCACGACCCGGCCGGCGTCGACGTCGAGGCAGGGGATCACCCGGACGCTCTGCACGCGGCCACCGCCTCCCCCACGGTGAAGGCCCCGTCGTGGAGGGCCTTGCCCACGATGGCGCCCGACAGGTGGCGGCCCTCTGCGCTGAGGCTGGCCAGGGCCTCAAGGTCGGCCAGGGTGCCCACCCCGCCCGACGCGATCAAGTCGATCCCGGGGACCGCCTCCAGGACGGAGGCGAACAGCTCGAGGTCGGGACCGGTGAGGGTGCCATCGCGCGCGATCGCGGTGACCACCACGGCGTCCACCCGGGCGTCGGCAAATGTGTCCAGGATGTCGTCGAGGGCCCGTCCGGAGGGCTCCGTCCACCCC
>JBPCJV010000341.1:0-3405 GCA_051004925.1 Acidimicrobiales bacterium
GGGCCGGCCACGACGAGCACCGCCCCCCGCTCACGGCCCCGGGCGACGAGTCGGTGGGCGTCGGCCCGCCGCAGACGACTCGGCGGCCAGGCGACCACCACGTCGACGGCGTCGAGCAGGGCGGCCACGACCCACGGCCACCCGCCCGGCCCCGAACCCGGCAGGGCGGCGACCAGGGGAAAGCGCCCAAGGGCGATACCGAGCTCCGCCGCCGCCTCGGGGTGCAGCGACGGCCGCCCCACGGCCACCGCCGCGCACCAGGAGCCGGCGGCCGACGCCGCCGCCATCACCGCCAGGGCCAGCGAGGTCGACCCCCCGACGGCCACCACCGTGCCCCGGCGCAGGCCGCCTTCGGGCAGGAGGGGGCGGAGTGCGGGGAGCACCGGGAGCAGGCGCGCGCCGGCCAGGACCACCGGACGGGCCCGGCCGGCGACCTCGGCCAGATCGGGTCGTGGAGCTGATCCGAGTGCCGGCTCCGTGCCCGAACGGAGTGACAGCTCGGTGACCACAGGGGAGGCGGACGGCACCCACCCGATTCTAGTCGAACGTGTGTTCGACTCGCCAGAGTCTCGCCCAGGAGAGTCGCTACTGGGGGGCGGCCATCGGATCGGCCACATCGACACCCTCACGGTAGTAGGTGAACAGGTCGCTGCTCACGTCGTCGAGGGCCGACCCGTCGCTCCCGGGGGTCAGCTCCACGGTGACCACGTTGGAGTACACGTGGATGGCCTTCACCTCGCCGGTCTCCCAGAGCCGCCGGGCCAGCACGTCGACCGGGCGGTGCCCGGTGATGTCGTCGGCCGACCGGTAACGCTCGTGGCCCATCCCGGTGAGGCTGCGGTTGAGGTCGAACACGACCACGCCCGCCTTGGTAGTCGGCTTGCGGGTGACGGTGATCAACTGGCCCATGGCGCCCGCAGGCTATGCCATTTGGTCGCTGCGGTCCTACGCTGCGCTTCGGCCCTCGCTCGTAGCCCCAGGAGGTGCCCCCGACGCCAGTACGCTCCGCGCGTGTCGGTCCGGGTGCCCGTGCTCGTCGTGGTCGCCTACGTGGCCATGAGCTTCGCCTGGTTGTTCTCCAACCCGCCCGGCTCCGCGCCCGACGAGACCGCCCACTACGTGAAGGCCCTGGCCGCGGGCCACGGCCGCCTACACCTGACCGACCCGCCGGCCCCGTCCGCCGACCCGGAGACGCAGACCCCCGAGCAGCGGTGGCAGGGGCGCACCTCGCGGCTGGTGGCGGTCCCGGCCCGGCTCGAGCCGTCGCGCCTGCTGTGCAGCGCCTTCCGACCCGAGGTCTCCGCCGCCTGTCTGCTCCGACCACCACCGCCCCCGGGCCCCAGCGTCTCGGCGCCCACCATCGTCGGCACCTACCAGCCCTACGTCTACGTGGTCCCGGGCCTGCTCATGCGGTTCGCCTCCGACCCCTTCTTCGCCACCCGCCTCGGCCGCCTCGGCTTCTGGCTGGTGTCGTCGGCGATGATCGCCCTGGCCGTGTTCCTGCTCTGGTCACCCGGCGACGGTGGTTACTCGCTGGTGGGCCTGATGCTCGCGGTCACGCCCATGGTGGTCTTCATGAGCTCGGCCCTGTCGGCCAACGGCCTCGAGATCGGCGCCGGCCTGAGCTTCCTGGCCGCCGTCATCCGGCTGGCCCGGGGCCACGACGAACCGGCCTGGGTCTGGGTGGCGACGGCCGTCTCCGGGGCGCTCCTCGCCCTGGCCCGCCCGACGGGCGTGCTGTGGGTCGGCCTGGCCGCCCTCGTGCTCGTGGCCATGGTCGGTCGACGCGCCACCGCGGCGATCCTGGCGAGGGGAGGCCGGCGGGCGGTCGCCGCCCTGGTCGCGGTGGGAGCGGCGGCCCTGGCCAGCGTGGCGTGGGAGCTCACCGTTGCACCCCATCCTTCCCGCAGCCTCATGGGGACATTGCGCGAGGTGCCCAACGAGCTCCGGGAGCTGCCTGCGGTCTACCGCCAGGGCATCGGCACGTTCGGCTGGCTCGACACGCCCATGAACCCGGCCACCTACTGGGCGTGGACGGCGCTGTTCGTCGTGACCGTCGCCCTGGCCCTGCTCGTGGCCCGCCGCCGCCAACGGTGGGTGCTGTTCGGCCTCATGGCCGCGACCGTGGGCGTGACCGTCGGGCTGGCGGTGCTGAATCGGCCCACGGGGTTCGGGGTACAGGCCCGCTACGTCCTCGCCTTCGCCGTCGTCGTCCCCTTGGTGGCGGGCGAGACCCTGTTCGCCGGCCGAGCCCGGTTGGGCGCCCTCGTCCCCCGATGGTGGCCGCTGCTCGCGGCCGCGGTCATGGCCGTCCTCCAGCTGGCCGCCTGGTACGCCAACGCCCGCCGGTACGCGGTGGGGGTCGACGGCCCGAGGCTCTTCTTCGCCGATGCCGAGTGGCGCCCGCCCCTCGGATGGGTTCCGTGGCTGGTCCTCACCCTCGTGGGCGCAGCGGCCCTGGTGACCGCCGCCCTGCTCGCCACCCGTCGAACTGCACCGGCGTGAAGGCCCAGGCCCGAGCGGCCCTCGGAGCGGAGTGTCAGGCCCGAGCGGCCCTCGGCGCGGGCCGACGTCGCCATCGCCCCTCGCCCGGCGCGATGCTGGAGGCGTGATGCTCGGCGTGCGTCCCGTCCATGTCGGTGCGGCCATCGCCGTGCTCCTGGCCGCCGCCGCGGGTGTGGTGGGCTGGCGACTCACCGGCGTCGGTGATGCCGCCCCGGCTCCCCCTTCGCCAGTGTCGCTCTCGGTGGTCCCGGCCGACGGGGCCGTCGACGTCGGCCTGAACGCCGCGGTGGAGGTGAGCGCCTCGCTCGGTCGCCTCGAACGTGCTTCGGTGACGGCCGACGGCGGTGGCGCCACCCCGGACCCCACCACCGACACCGGCCCCGACCTCGAGTCGGGCCCGACCGAACTGCCCGGAGCCGGCGACGGCCAGCGCTGGCGGTCGTCCGCCGTGCCGCTGCAACCGGGTACCGCCTACAGCGTGTCGGCCACCGTGATCGACGGCGGCGGCCGTCGGGAGGTGCGCACCTCGTCGTTCAAGACGGTAACCCCCGCCGAGATACTCAAGGTCCCGATCAGCCCCCTCGACGGCCAGACCGTCGGGATCGGCATGCCCCTCGCCCTCTATCCGACGGTGGCGGTGAGCGACCGCGCCGCGTTCGAGTCGCGCCTGAAGGTCACCACATCGCCGCCGGTGGCCGGGGCGTGGCACTGGTTCTCCGACACCGAACTGCACTACCGCCCGGAGAGTTTCTGGACACCCGGCACCGAGGTGTCGCTCGAAGCCAACGTGGGCGGCTACCACAACGGCGACGGCGTCTGGGCGGTCACACCCCGCGCCATGTCGTTCACCATCGGCGAGGCCCACGTCTCCACCGTCGACGCAGCTACTCATCAGATGAC
>JBPCJV010000342.1:0-4168 GCA_051004925.1 Acidimicrobiales bacterium
CCCGGGCCTCGGACCCGCCGAACCGGGTATGGTGGTGGGGGTGGTCGTGGTTGGATAGGACCCACACCGGCCACGCCCCTGCCGGCTCGAACGCCGCCTCTGCCTCGGCGACCGCCTCCGCCCACCGCTCGGCATGCCACAGGGCGTAGAGCAGCGAGAAGTTGAACACCAGGTGCAGCTCGTCGTGGCGGCCGTAGTAGGGCGCCAGCAGGGCGGCCGAGCCCAGGTTCACCTCCCCCACCATGGCCCGGTCGCCGGGGTAGGAGTCGAGCAGCGACCGGATGCCGCGCCGGAGGCCGTGGGTGGAAGGGTGGTCGTGCACGCCGACCACCCCGCCTCCCACCAGCACGGCCGGCTGGTCGGGCAGGCCGGGATCCTTGCCGATCAGGTGGACGACGTCGGCGCGAAAGCCGTCCACGCCCCGATCGAGCCAGAAGCGCAGCACGCCGTGCATCGCCTCCACCACGTGGGGGTCGGCCCAGTTGAGGTCGGGTTGCTCGGGCAGGAACAGGTGCAGGTACCACTGCGAGGTGTGGTCGTCCCAGGTCCACGCCCGGCCGCCGAACGCTGCCGGCCAGTTGTTGGGAGGGACGCCGTCGGGACCACCGTCGCGCCAGAGGTACCAGCTCCGGTAGGGCGAGCCCCTCGACGACCGTGACGCGACGAACCAGGGGTGGCGGTCGCTGGTGTGGTTGGGCACCCAGTCGAGCAGCACCCGCAGGTCATGGCCGTGGGCGTTGGCGAGCAGCCGGTCGAAGTCGGCCAGGTCGCCGAACGTGGGGTCGACGGCGCAATGGTCGCTGACGTCGTAGCCGAAGTCGGCCATGGGCGACCGGTAGATCGGCGACAGCCAGACCCCGTCCACGCCCAACCAGCGCACGTGGTCGAGGTGCCGGCGGACCCCCTCGAGGTCGCCCACCCCGTTGCCGTCGCTGTCGGCGAACGAACGGGGATAGATCTGGTAGAGCACCGAGGTCTGCCACCACGGCATCGGGCCTGTCCCGCTCAAGACAGGAGCTCTGGCAGCACCTTCTCGCCGAACGTCTCGATGAACGGGCGCTGCTCCTTGCCCACGTGGTGGAGGTACACCCCCTCGGCGCCGGCGTCGAGCACCTCTCGGAGCCAGGCCAGGTGGCGACCGGTGTCGTCCGACACCAGCACGGCCGACCGCACGTCTTCAGGGCGGACGTGCGCCGCCGCCATCTCGAACTGGTCCACCCGCTCGAGGTCGGCCATCAGCGGCGACGGGAACACGTTGGTGCGCCACTGGTCGTGGGCGATGCGCAGAGCCTCGTCCTCGTCGGGCGCCCACGAGAGGTGGCACTGCACGTACACCGGCTTGTTCTCACCGCCCTGATCCCGGAAGGCGTCGATGAGCCGCCCCAGGACGTCGGGTGGCTGGTGAATGGTCACCAGGGCGTCGGCCCAGCCGGCCACCCACGCCGCCGTCTCGGGCGTGAGGGCTGCACCCACGAGCGGCGGCGGCTCGACCGGGAGGGTCCACAGCCGGGCCCGGTCCACACGCACATGGCCGTCGAGGCTGACCTCCTCGCCGGCGAGCAGGGCCCGGATCACGTGCACGCACTCGAGGAGGCGCTCGTTGCGGGCGGCCTTGTCGGGCCAGCGATCGCCCGTGATGTGCTCGTTGGAGGCCTCGCCGGAGCCGAGGGCGACCCAGAGGCGGCCCGGGGCCATCTCGGCCAGGGTGGCGATGGCCTGGGCGACGATGGCGGGGTGGTAGCGCTGGCCGGGCGCGGTCACGACGCCGAACGGCAGCGCGGTGGCCTGCATGGCGGCGCCCAGCCACGACCACGCGAAACCCGACTCGCCCTGCCGAGCGCTCCAGGGCGTGAAGTGGTCGGACGACATGGCGGCGGTGAACCCCGCGCTCTGCGCCAACCGGACTGCGTCCAGCAGCTCACTCGGCGGCAGCTGCTCATGGGAGGCGTGAAACCCGACTGCAGGCATGGGAAGGAGATTCCCCGGCCGGCGGTGGCGCAAGCGTCGGTGGGGCGTCCACCACCGGGTCGGCGTGCCACCTGGCGGTAGGGGCTGCCGGCGTCAGCCCAGGCGGCGGACGGTCAGGGGCCGTATCTCGGCGATGCGGTCGTAGTCCGAATCGACGTGGACCACCCCCACTCGCCCCGCCTATCCCGGTCGGCGGCGGCGGCCCCAGCGGCGGGTGGCGGCGATGGGGTTGGGCCGGCGGGCGGCGGCCATGCGCTCCCGGCGCAGGACGTCAACGTCTCCGTCGTCCACCGAGTCGAGGGGCCCGACCACCCAGGACAGGATGAGGTCGGCCAGGGCCGGGTTGCGGGCCAGTACCGGGCCGTGGAGGTAGGTGCCCACCACCCGTCCCGAGACGATCCCCTCGGTGCCGTTGCCGCTGTCGTTGCCCCGGCCCACCACCACCCGGCCGAGGGGACGGGGGCCGGCGCCCAAGGTGGTCACCCCCGCACGGTTCTCGTCGCCGGTCAGGTCGGGGATGCCGAGCGAGTCGTCGGGCGTGGCCACCAGCTCGCCCACCCGACGGGGCCCCTCGCCCCGGATGGTGGAGCAGTCGAGCAGGCCCAGGCCCTCGTGGGGCCGGCCGTCGGGGCCCAGGAACTCCCGGCCCAGGATCTGGTAGCCGGCGCAGACGGCCAGCACCGCCGCCCCGGCGTCCACGGCCCGGTTGAGGGCCCCGCCCGCTTTCAGCTCACGCACGGCCAGGGCCTGCGGCCCGTCCTCGCCCCCACCCATCAGGTAGACCTGGCAGGAGTCGGGTACGGGCTCGCCGGCGGTGACGTCGACCACCTCGACGGGCGTGCCCCGCCACCGTAGGCGTTGGGCCAGCACGGTGGCGTTGCCGCCGTCCCCGTAGGTGCCCAGCAGCTCGGGATAGAGGAGGGCGATCGAGACCGCGTCAGCCACGGAGCACGCCGGCGGGGCGTTGGCGCTGACCGGCGAGGGCGGTCCGGGCGTCCTGGAACGAGGTGTAGTTGGCGGCCAGGTCGACCTCTGCCCCTCCCGCCGCCTGCACCGCCTCCCGGTAGGTGGGCATGAAGGTGTGCTCCACTTCGGCGTAGCGCAGCCGGACGGCCAGGTCGCGCCCACGATCGCCGGTGGCCACCACCAGCCGGCCGCGGAGTCGCTCGAAGGGCACGTCCCACAGCCACGACGGGTCACGGCCGTCGGCCACCCGGGCGTTTATCCCCACCACCACGGGGATGGGCGGGGGACGGATGAGGTCGAGGGTCTCGGCCCACCCAGCCGGGTTCTTGGCCAGCAGCAGGCGCACGGAGACGTCGTCCACGGACACCACCTCGTAGCGCCCGGACACGGCCCCGACCTCGGCCATGGCGCCTATCGCCGAGCCGGCGTCGATGCCCAGGGCGACCACCCCGGCGGCGGCCATGGTGGCGTTGGCCCGGTTGCACCAGCCGGGCAGGCGCAGGCGGATCGGGAACCGCCGGCCGTCGGCGCACACCAGATCGTCGCCATCCAGCCACAGGGCGGGCTCGGGCCGGGCCAGGGGGCAGCCCGTGCAGGCCCAGTGCACAGCGGTCCCGTCACCCGGCGCCGCCGACCACCTGATACGGCTGCCGCAGTTGGGGCAGGCGGCGGCGTCGGAACGCCAGCGCTGCCCGGTGCCCACCCAGATCACCTGCTGGGAGGCGCCCGCCGCCCACACGACCAGGGGATCGTCGACGTTGGCCGCGACCGACGTGCCGGTGGCCTTCTCCAGGGTGCGCCGCCACCCCTCGGCGTGCAGGCGGACCTCGCCGATGCGGTCGAGCTGGTCGCGGCTCAGGTTCAGCAACACCACCACCGCCGGGTGGATGGTGCCGATGGCGGTGGCCAGCAGGCCCTCGTCGACCTCGAGGGCGACCATCGCCCCCGGCTTCTCCCAGGACAGCGCCGACACCAGCCCCGGCAGCAGGTTGGCGCCGGCCGAGTTGGAGCTCACCGGGCCGAGCGTGGCCAGGGCGGCGGCCAGCAGGCGGGTGGTGGTCGTCTTGCCGTTCGTCCCCGATACCAGCGCCACCTGGTGGCCCGAGGCCATCAGCTCCAGGGCGCGGGGGTCGATGGCCAAGGTGACCCGTCCGCCGATGACCGAGCCTCCGCCCGCACCGGCCCGACGGGACACCTCGGCGACCATCCGCCCGGCGAGGGCGGCGACCCGGGT
>JBPCJV010000343.1:0-4708 GCA_051004925.1 Acidimicrobiales bacterium
GTCTGAGGCCCCACGACCTGCGCCACGCCGGCGCCACCCTCTCGGCGTGGACGGGGGCGAGTACCAAGGAGCTGATGGCCCGCCTCGGCCACTCGTCATCACAAGCCGCGCTGATCTACCAGCACGCGGCCAGCGACCGTGACCGGAAGATCGCGGAGGGCCTCGACGCGGTGGTAGCCGCCACCGTTCGGTGGCCGAAAGCGCTCGTTTTGGGGCTACCCGGGACCGTCCCGCGCGATGGACGCGCGATGGAGGGCGTTCAACGGCTCTCCAGCACGGGGCAATAGCGTCGCCTCGACGCCCTGAACTGCACCTTTATGGAGAGCGGGCGACGGGAATCGAACCCGCGTTCTCAGCTTGGGAAGCTGATGTTCTGCCTCTGAACTACGCCCGCGAGGGAGCCTCACTGTATCGTCCCGACCCGATGGTGCTCTCTGACAGGTCGATACGCGAGGCGGTGGCGGAGGGGCGCATCGTGATCGATCCCCTCGACGAGTCGTGCATCCAGCCGTCGTCGGTCGACCTCCACGTCGACACCCGGTTCCGGGTCTTCCGCAACCACACCGCGGGGTTCATCGACGTCAAGGCCGACCAGGACCTGACCGAGATGGTCGAGGTGGACCCCGACGGCGTGTTCATGCTCCACCCGGGCGAGTTCGTGCTGGGCTCCACGGCCGAACGGGTCGTCCTGCCCGACGACCTGGTGGCCCGGTTGGAGGGCAAGTCGAGCCTGGGCCGGCTGGGCCTGCTCATCCACTCCACCGCCGGTTTCGTGGACGCCGGCTGGGACGGCCACCTCACCCTCGAGCTGTCCAACGTGGCCACCCTGCCCATCACCTTGTACCCGGGCATGAAGATCGGCCAGATCAGCTTCCTCCAGATGACCACGGCCGCCGACGTCCCCTACGGCACCTCCGGCGCAGGCTCCAAGTACCAGGGCCAGCGCGGCCCGACGCCCAGCCGGTACTTCGAGAACTTTCGGTAGCATTCCCGCCGCCTGGGCGACCGAACCTGTTCACCGGGCGGAAACCAACCGGCAACATAGGCCATTTACGGTGACCGGCAGATGGACGTCACCCTGCTCCGCTGGCCGGCCGAAGCCCCAACCCGCGACCGCATGGCCGAGGCCCAGGAGGCACGCCTGCTGCTCGTGGAGGACGACCAGGAACCGCCCAGGCTCCTCGACTGCCTCGAGGACTGGATCCGGGTGCCGGCGCCCGAGGAGGACGTGCGGGCCCGGGTCGACGCCCTTTCCGTGCGCGTCCAGGCCCACGACCACCCGGCCCCCGCCATCGACGACGACGGCGTGCTCCGCCACCGGGGCGCCTGGGTCGCCCTGCCCCCGCTGGAGGCCCGTCTCACCTCCACACTGCTCGAGCGCTTCGGCGCGGTGGTGAGCCGCGACACCCTGATCCGGGCCGTGTGGCCCGCGGGCTCACCGGGGCGCAACGCCCTCGACGTCCACGTGCTCCGCCTCCGCCGGCGCATCGCTCCCCTGCACCTCGCCGTGCGCACCGTGCGCTCCCGGGGCTACCTCATCGAGGCGGCGTCGGCCGGCAACGGGAGCGGCAACGGGAACGGGGCGGGGAACGGCTACGCCCGGGTCCGCACGGTCACGTAGTCGTCGCCATGGCCGGGAGTGCCCGAACCGCACCGGCGTAGGCTGAGGCCATGCCTGCCGACCTGAAATCGCTTCTCCAGCCTGCCGACACCAGGATCATGCTCGTCGTCATGGACGGTCTCGGCGGCTACGCCGACGCCGACCGGGGCTCGGAGCTGGAGGAGGCGGCCACGCCAAATCTCGACCGGATGGCCGCGGCCGGCAGCACCGGACTGCTCGAGCCCGTGGGCGCGGGGATCACCCCGGGGTCGGGGCCCGCCCACCTGGCGCTGTTCGGCTACGACCCCTTCGAGTTCGTGCTGGGCCGCGGCGCCCTCTCGGCGGCCGGCCTCGAGGTGGAGCTGAAGCCCGGCGACGTGGCCGCCCGGGCCAACCTGGCCACCCTCGACGGTGACGGCAAGATCGTCGACCGCCGGGCCGGCCGACCCTCCGACGCCGAGGGTGCCGAGATCGTGGAGCTCCTGCGCGGAGCAGTGAAGATCGACGGGATCGACGTGACCTTCGCCCATGAGGCCCAGCACCGGGTGCTGGTCGTGCTGCGCGGCGAGGGCCTGTCCGCTGACCTCACCGACACCGACCCGCAGGCCGTCGGCGTGGCGCCCCGGGCCGCAAACGCCCGGAGGCCCGAGGCCGAGCGCGCCGCCGAGATCGTGGCCGAGCTCGACCGCCAGGTGCGCGACGCCCTGGCCGGCCGCGACAAGGCCAACTGCCTGCTCCTGCGGGGCTTCGACTCCCACCAGGAGCTGCCGTCGATGAGCGACCGCTACGGGCTGACCCCGGCCGCGGTCGCCGTCTACCCCATGTACCGCGGCCTGGCCCGGCTCGTGGGCATGGACGTGCTCGGCCCCGCCGCCGACCTCAGCGCCCAGCTCACCCTGGTCGCCGACCACTGGACGACCCACGACTACTTCTTCGTCCACCACAAGGGCCCGGACTCCGCCGGCGAGGACGGCGACTTCGGGGCCAAGGTGGCCGCCATCGAGGCGCTCGACGGCGCCACCCCCCACCTCCTTTCCCTCGAGCCCGATTGGGTGGTCGCCACCGGCGACCACGCCACCCCGAGCCAGATGGCCGCCCACTCCTGGCACCCCGTGCCCGCGCTGCTCTGGGGCCCCCGGGCGGGTCGGGACTCGGTGGACACTTTCGGCGAGACCGCCTGCCTCGGCGGCGCCCTCGGCCGCCGTCCGGCCGCCGACCTCATGACCATCATGCTGGCCAACGCCGGCCGCCTGGCCAAGTACGGCGCCTGAGCCAACCCACTGCCGCCCGACGCCCGGCCCGGGCCGTCGAAACCCCGGGCCGGAGGGCGCGTTCCGCAATCACAGCGGCGGAGCTAGGCTCGGGAATACCGTCGGTACCAGAGACCTTGATACGAATGCACTCAACTTTGGTATCGTTCACCCGTACGTGAGCCCAGTCTCAGTCTGAATATCGGAGGAAGCACCCATGCCCAAGGCCGTCGGCATCGACCTCGGCACCACCAACTCCGTCGTCGCCGTGCTGGAGGGCGGTGAGCCCACCGTCATCCCCAACGCCGAGGGAGGCCGGACGACCCCCTCGGTCGTCGGGTTCTCCAAGTCCGGCGAGGTCCTGGTGGGCGAGGTGGCCAAGCGTCAGGCCATCACCAACCCCGACCGCACGATCCGCTCCGTGAAGCGCCACATGGGCACCAACTGGAGCATCGAAATCGACGGCAAGAAGTACAAGTCGCAGGAGATCTCCGCCCGCATCCTCCAGAAGCTCAAGCGCGACGCCGAGGCGTACCTGGGCGACACCGTCAGCCAGGCCGTCATCACCGTGCCCGCCTACTTCGACGACGCCCAGCGCCAGGCCACCAAGGAGGCGGGCTCGGTCGCCGGCCTCGAGGTGCTGCGCATCATCAACGAGCCCACCTCGGCGGCCCTGGCTTATGGCCTCGACAAGGAGGGCGCCGACCAGACCATCATCGTGTTCGACCTCGGGGGCGGCACCTTCGACGTGTCCATCCTCGAGATCGGCGAGGGTGTGTTCGAGGTCAAGGCCACCAGCGGCAACACCCACCTGGGCGGCGACGACTGGGACCAGCGCGTCGTCGACTGGCTGGTGAAGTCGTTCAAGGGCGACCACGGGGTCGACCTGGGCAAGGACAAGATGGCCCTCCAGCGCCTCCAGGAGGCGGCCGAGAAGGCCAAGATCGAGCTGTCGACGGTGCAGGAGACCACGGTCAACCTGCCGTTCGTCACCGCCACCGAGAGCGGCCCGCTCCACCTCGACTACAAGCTCACGCGCTCGAAGTTCCAGGAGCTGACGGCCGACCTGACCGACTCCTGCAAGGGCCCCTTCCAGCAGGCCATCAAGGACGCCGGCCTCAAGCCCTCCGACATCGACCACGTCATCCTGGTCGGGGGCTCCACCCGCATGCCCGCCGTGCAGGAGCTGGTGCAGTCGCTCACCAAGAAGGAGTCGCACAAGGGCGTCAACCCCGACGAGGTCGTGGCCGTGGGCGCCGCCGTGCAGGCCGGCGTGCTCAAGGGCGACGTGAAGGACGTCCTCCTCCTCGACGTCACGCCCCTGTCGCTCGGCATCGAGACCCGCGGCGGCATCATGACCAAGCTGATCGAGCGCAACACCACCATCCCCACCAAGCGCACCGAGGTGTTCACCACCGCGGAGGACATGCAGCCCTCGGTGGAGATCCACGTGCTCCAGGGCGAGCGGGAGATGTCGGCCTACAACAAGACCCTGGGCAAGTTCCAGCTCGTCGACCTGCCCCCGGCGCCCCGCGGTGTGCCGCAGATCGAGGTCACCTTCGACATCGACGCCAACGGCATCGTGCACGTGTCGGCCAAGGACCGGGCCACCAACAAGGAGCAGTCGATGACCATCAGCGGCCAGTCGGCCCTGGGCCGCGACGAGATCCAGAAGATGATGCGCGACGCCGAGGCCCACGCCGACGAGGACAAGCGGCGCCTGGAGGAGGCCGAGGCCCGCAACCAGGCCGACACGGTCGTGTACCAGACCGAGAAGCTCCTGCGGGAGCAGGCCGACAAGATCAACGTCGACGAGAAGACCAAGCTCGAGGGTGCTTTGGCTGACGTGAAGGAGGCC
>JBPCJV010000344.1:0-9432 GCA_051004925.1 Acidimicrobiales bacterium
GCTCCTCGCCGCGGCAAGTGCCCACGCGGCCCGCACCCGTGCGGCAGCCGAGTTGGACCGCCGGGCGGCTACTGCGGTCCTCTCCGCCGCGGAGTCGGCGGCCGATCTGGGGGGCGGGCGGATCTTCCGTCCGGCGGCGCAGGCCGGCGGCGGGCACGGCAACGGCGGAGGAGAGTCGGAGCCCGACCCCGCGGCCTGGGAGGCGGCCGCGGGGGACACGGGATCCGACTCAGGACGTCGACGGGCCGCCGCCGGACGGGCCCGACGAGCCGCCGATCACCATCTGACGCGGGCGGCCACCCTGCTCGCCGGGGGCGAGCCGCCGAGCTCCTAGGCCGCACCAGCACGGAGTTCGATGTCGTACCCCATCCGTACGCTGTCGGGCATGAACCTGTTCCTCGTCCTCGGGCTGGTCCTGGCTACCACCGTGGCGGTGCTTGCCGTACTGCGGCGCGAGCGGGGCCTGGCCCGGCGTCTGGTGGGGGAGATGGCCCTGCACCAGCGCCACGACCAGGCGGCCACCGTCGACAACGTCATCTCGGTGGCCAACGAGCGCCTCGACGCCAAGAAGCAGCTGATCGACCGGGAGCTGGGCGAGGTGCGGGGCGAGCTGGGCCGGGTGGCCGAGCTGATGCGGGCCCTCGAACGCGACCGGGAGCAGAAGTTCGGCGATCTGGCCGGACAGCTCCGTTCCACCGGGGAGCAGACGGCGGCGCTGGCCGAGACGACGCGGCAACTGCGCCAGGCCCTGTCGAGCTCCAAGGCCCGGGGCCAGTGGGGCGAGCGCATGGCCGACGACGTCCTGCGGCTGGCCGGGATGATCGACGGCGTGAACTACCGCAAGCAGCGGGGCACGAACCAGGGCGGCATCCCCGACTTCACCTTCCTGTTGCCCGCCGGGCAGGTCTGCTACATGGACGTGAAGTTCCCGCTCGACAACTACGTCCGTTTCGTCGAGGCCGGGTCCGAGTTCGACCGACAACGCCATAGGAAGGCGTTCCTGCGCGACGTGCGCCAGCGGGTGGCCGAGCTGGCCGAGCGTGACTACGCGGCGGCCGCCCACGCAGTCGACGTGGTGCTGCTGTTCATCCCCAACGAGCAACTGGCGTGCTTCATCCAGGAGCACGACGCCGGCGTGCTCGACGACGCCATCCGCCACAACATCGTGCTGTGCTCCCCACTCACCCTCTTCGCCGTGCTGGCCGTCATCCGCCAGGCGGCCGACAACTTCGTGCTCGAGCAACGGTCGGAGGAGATCCTCGAGGTGCTGGGCGGGTTCGGCCGCCAGTGGCAGAGCTTCGTCGACCAGATGGACAAGCTGGGTCGCCGCCTCGACGGCGCCCAGGACGACTTCGAGGCCCTGGTCGGCACCCGCCGGCGCCAGCTGGAGCGCCAGCTCGACCGAATCGACGACCTCCGCACCAACGGGCACACGGCCCTGGAGGAGGCGGCCGCCCCGCCTTAGGCGGGCCCCGCCCCGCCCGCCACCCCGCCACCCGGCCAAACCGCCACCCCCGCCGGCTTCAGGGCACGAGCAGGAGCTTGCCCCGGGTGTGGCCGGTCTCCACCATCTCGTGCACCCGGGCCGCATCGGCCAGGGGAAACCGCCCCGCGACCTCGACATGGATCTGTCCGGCGTCTACCAGGGCGGCGATCTCGGCCAGCCGGGCCGCGGTGACCGACGCCGAGAACACGCTCAAGGTGACGCCGGGGCGGGCCACGTCGGACCCGAAGGCGGCGATGGTGACGGCCCGGCCGCCGTCACGCAGGCAGGCCACGCAGCCCGTCCAGGTGTCGCCGCCCACGCAGTCGTAGGCCGCGTCGACCTGGCCCACCGCCTCCCAGGGGTCGTGGCGGTAGTCGACCACATCGTCGGCGCCGATGCTGCGGAGGAAGTCGTGGTTGCCGGCGCTGGCGGTGGCCACCACCCGGGCCCCGCGCACCTTGGCCAGCTGCACGACGAAGGTGCCGACCCCGCCCGCGGCGCCTGCCACCAGCAGCCGGTCGCCGTCGGCGAGGTGGAGGTGGTCGTCGATGCCCTCGAGGGCGGTCACCGCCCCGATCGGGATGGCCGCCGCGTCCACCAGGTCGACGGTCGTCGGCGCCGGAGCCAGCTTGGTCGCCTCGACCACGGCGTACTCGGCGTAGCCGCCGCTGGGACTGCCGTACACCGCGTCTCCGGGTGTGAACCCCTCCACGCCGGCGCCGAGGGCCTCGACGGTGCCCGAGACCTCGGCGCCGGGAACCCACGGGAACTGCCGGGCCCCGAAGACGCCGCGCCGGCCCTTGGCGTCCCAGGGGCCGACACCGGCCGCCGCCACATTCACCAGCACCTGGCCCTCCCCGGGTTCGGGGACAGGCAGGTCGGCGAGCTCGAGGACGGACGGGCCGCCGAAGGCGGACACGGCGACGGCTCTCATGGACGGAGTCGACCATCCCGGTGTCGACAACGCAATCGCCGCCCGACCAGGTGAGGTAGGAAGTCAACATGACGGCCAGGCCTGCCCGCCGGGGGTCACCACAGCGCAGGCACCCACGCCACGAGATGCGCGGCAGGCTGCTGGCCTCTCCGGCCCGCCTCCCCGTGGCCCTCCTTGCCTTCGCCATCGTGTACGGCACCGCCGGCTACATGGTGCTCGAGGGCTACGGCTTCGTCGACGCCGTGTACATGACCGTGACCGTCCTCACCACGGTGGGCTTCGGGGAGATCGAGCCCCTCGGCACTGCCGGTCGGCTGTTCACGGTTTCGCTCATCGTGGTCGGCATGGCCGCGGTGTTCACCCTGCTCGCCGTCTTGACGAGCCTGGTCGCGAGCGGTCAGCTTGGTCGGTCGCTGACGAGGAGGACCATGCGCCGCCGCACCGATTCCCTTCGGGACCACTACGTCGTCTGCGCCTTCGGGCGGGTAGGGCGCTCGGCGGTGGAGGACTTACTCGCCGAGGGAGCCGAGGTCGTCGTGGTGGAGGCGGACACCTCGAGCGAGCCCGACCTGATCGAGGCAGGCGTCCCCTACCTCCTGGAGGACCCCACGAGTGAGGATGTCCTGCAGCGGGCGGGCATCGACCGGGCCCGGGCCCTGGTCTGCGCGGTCGACTCCGACTCGGTGAACGTGTACATCACCCTGCTGGCCCGCGCCCTGAACCCCGACCTGTTCATCATCGGACGGGCATCGAGCTCGGAGTCGGTGGACGCGCTGCGGCGGGCGGGCAGTGACCGGGTGGTGTCGCCCTACCGGCTCAGCGGCACCCGGATGGCCGCCCTGGCCCTGCGCCCGGCGATGCTGGAGTTCGTCGACATGGTGAGCGTGTCGCCCGACCTGCGCATCGAGGAGCTGGTGGTGGGGGAGCGGTCACCACTGGCCCGGGCCACAGTGCGCGACGCCTGTGCTCCCTACGACGGTGTGATGATCCTCGCCGTCCGCAGCCCCGACGGCACGCTTGCCGTGCCGCCCCGGGCGGACACCACCCTGGCCGCCGGCGACCTGCTGATCGTCGTCGGGCCTCTGGCCGCCCTCGGCCAGCTGGCCGAAAAGGCGGGGTGAGCGGGCTCAGCCGGGTCGCGTCCTGACGGGCCCGGCGAACGACCCGCGGGTTACCCGCGGGCCAGGCGCCGGCCGATGACCTTGGTGGATGCGAACAGGGCCACGGCCAGACCGAGAAGGGCGATGGTGGAGCCGCCGGTGCCGCCGTCGGGCAGCGGCGCCCGGTCGGAGCGGATGGGCGTGCCGGAGACGTCGGGCGTCGCCGCCGAGGTGTCGACCGCCGCCGTGGTCGTGGCCGCCTGAACGGCACCCGCGCCGGGGTCGGCACCGTTGTCGCCGCCACCGGCCACGGCGACGTCGGACGACGTGGAACCGCCGCCTGCACCGCCGTCACCGCTGGTGGCCACCTGGGCGGAGCGGGCCGAGGCCCCGGCGCCGCCGGTGGGTGCGGAATCAGCGACAGGTGCCGAGGAGGATCGGGCCGAGGCGGGTGCGGTGCTCGGGCTGTCGCCGGAGTCGCCGGACACGGCCACCGGCGCGCTCGAGGAGTACGCCGTGGCGTCGCCGGTGTTGCCGGTGTTCGTGGCCGAGGAGCTGGCGCTGGCCGCGCCGGAGTCGCCCGAGACCGCCGTGGGGTTGGACACCACGTTGGAGCCGCCACCGGAGCCACCGCCGGAGCTGCCCGTGCCCACGGTGTCGCCGCCCGTGGCCGTGGAGGTGCCGTCCTGGCCGGCGAGCGCCGGCGAGGCGAAGAACCCGAGGGCGAGCACGGCCACCGCCGTGGCGACCCACGCCAGCGTGGACCGTCGTCTTGTCGCCTGTGTCATGCCGTCCTCCGCAGTTGTAGCCGGTCGCGAACGGCCAACTCTACCTGGGCGCGGGACCGCCGGGCTGCTCCCGGCGCCGCGCCGCACGCCGCACGCCCGTTCGGCCCCCGGCCGCGTGGGAAGCTTCCGGGGATGACTGACCATCGAGGCGAGGCGGCGGAGGGCAGTTCCGTGCAGGCGGAGCGCGCGCTCTGGTTGGTGGACATCGAGAGCCCGCTTCTCACCGAGTCGGCCATGGCCCGCATCGACGACGTCGACCGTCCCGACCGCCTCGCCTGGAACAGCTTCGGGACCCTCGCCCTCTGGGACCCCGACACCTGGGTGCCCCGGTTCGTCGAGATCGCCTGCGGCGAAGGCAGCCCCCTCCAGGCCCTCGAGTGGTCCGGGGCGTCGGTTCGCCCGTGGGCCGCTTCGCTGACCCTTCCCGGCGCCTCCGACGTGGTCATCGACGGGCCCGAGGCCCTCATCGTGGCCGTGGCCACGCTGCACACCGATCCCGACGTCGACGAGCTGAGGGCGGCCGCGCTGGAGGCCGTGGCCCACACCCTGGGCCCCGACAAGCAGGTGGGCTTCGTGATCGTGGCCCCCCCCGGTACCCCCGACCTCGGGCCGTGGTTGGAGGTGGATGCCGAGGAGGATCGACCCGACCCCGACCCCACCGCCGACCTGATCCCCGGGGCCTCGGGCTGGATCACCTGGCGGGACCTGAGCGAGCTGGCCCTCGACCTGGCCGAGGAGGCCGACGAGCTGCGGGGCGAGGCCGTGCACCGTCTCGTCACCGAGGTGCAGGAGTTGTTTCCCGCCGCCGACCTATAGGCGCCGGCCAAAGGCGATATTCCTGCGACGGCTGTAGCGTCTGGCCCCCGGCCCATACCAGGAGCGGTCAAGCACGCGCCGGGCAGGCCGGTTCCTGGGAGGTCACGTGGGGCACAGAGACGACGTCTGGACGGTGTTGGCCGTCGGTGCCCTGGTGGTCGTCGGCGTCCTCGATGCCGTCGTGGCCGGGCCCGGGTTCGACGGCGTCCTGGTCGTCGGGCCGGTGATCGCCTCGGCCACCCTGAGCCTCCGCCGCACGCTCGCCCTCGCCGTTGCCGCGGTGGTCGCCGCCTTCGTCATCGCCGGGGCCAACGACCGCCTGTTCGACGCCAGCGGGATGATCCGCATGGCCGGGGTGGCGGGCGTCAGCGGGTTCTGCGTCGTCGCTGCCCAGTGGCGGGAGCGCAGGGAGAACGTGCTCCAGCGGGTGACCCGGGTGGCCGAGGTGGCCCAGCTGGCCATCCTGCGCCCCATCCCGGCGCGCGTGGGGACGGTGGCGTTCGCCAGCCGGTACCTCTCGGCCGCCGACCAGGCGTTCATCGGTGGCGACCTCTACGAGGTGGTGCCGTCGACCCGCGGGGTACGGGTGGTGGTGGGCGACGTGCGGGGCAAGGGCCTGGAGGCGGTCCACCTGGCCGCGCTCGTCCTGGGCTCGTTCCGCGAGGCGGCGACGGTGGAGGCGTCCCTCGACGGCGTGGCCAAGGCCGTCGACCGGGCCGTAGCCGCCGAGATCGCCCTGGAGGACTTCGTGACCGCCGTGTTCGTGGAGTTCCGCGCCGGGGGGGAGGTGGAGGTGGTCAACTGCGGGCACCACCCGCCGCTACGGGTCTCGCCGCGGTCGGTCGAGTACCTCAGTCCCCCGGAGGCCAGCCCGCCCCTGGGCCTGGCGCCCATCTGCACCTCCGAGCTGTACGTCCTCGACCGGGGCGACCGCCTCATGCTCTACACCGACGGCCTCATCGAGGCGCGGGGGCCCGACCGCTCGTTCTTCGAGCTGGCGCCCGACACCCTGAGCCGGCTGCGCAGACGGAGCCTCGATGGCGCCCTGGAGGGGCTGGTGGGCGAGGTCCTGCGTCACGCCGGCGGCCATCTCGACGATGACCTGGCCCTCCTGCTCGCCGAGGTGCGGGCCTGAGTCCTGAGGCCGAGCGGGAGAGGAGGCTCAGGGTGCAGACAGGGACCGGGCCCGGTACTCCGGCCACGGGGTGGGGTCGGCGCCGCGCGCCTGGGCCAGGAACTCCCCGAGGTACCAGTTGCGGAAGGCCACCGACGACGGCGGCGGGGCCAGGGTGAGGAGATTGCCGTTGCGGCAGTAGGCGTCGGCCTCGTTCAACAACTCCGCGAACCGGGCGGCGCCCTCCTCGATGGCGGGCGGCACGTGGAAGCTCACGTCGACCTCCACCTCGCCGCGCTCCATGGCGGCGGCCAGCTCGTCCTGGGGCCCGGTCGTGAAGGCGACGAAGCGCCCTCCGAGCTCTTCGATGACGGCCAGGAGCCGCGCCGGCACATCGTGGGCCTTCGACGGGTCGTTACCGGCAATGAGGGCGAATTCCCGGAACAGCTCGTCGTGATGGGCCTGGGCGTCGCGCAGGTCGGCCAGGCGCAGCGCCAGCAGCCGCACCTCGACGAGATCTGTGGCCCGAGCGGCCCCCTGAGCGGGGGAACCGGGGGAGTCGGCGGTCACCTGCGAGCCGCCCGCCGGCCTCGGGAGCGGGAGCGCCACCGCGACGATCGGGGCGACGAGGACGGCCGTGACCCGCGCGCCGGCTCGCTGCCGCGGCGGCCGTCGGGAGGAGCCTTCGGCGAGGACCCCCGACTCTCGGAGAACGCGGTCGCGTGGTCCTCGTCGGCCGAGGCCAACTCGAACCAGACGACCTTGCCGGCGCCGGAGACGTCGGTGCCCCAGGCGCTGGCCATGGTCTCGACGAGCAGGAGGCCCCGGCCGGTGGCGGCATCGGTGCCGTAGCGCTTCCGTGTGGGTGGGAGCGGCGTGTCGTCGGACACGCTGACGCGCAGGCGCCCGGCCACCAGGATCACGCGCAGCTCCGGCGCGGAGCGGGCGTGCAGGAGGGCGTTGGTGACGAGCTCGCTGGTGAGCAGCGCGGCGGTGTCCTCGAAGCCCCCCACGCCCCAGGCACCGAGGGCGTCGCGGACGAAGCGACGTGCGACGGCGGCGCTGGCCGGTTCGGCGGGCAGGGAGACGTGTGACTCGATACCCGCGACGATACCGGGGCTCGCGCCCGCGGTTCAGCGACCTAGGGTGCCCGGGGACGATCAGGAGGGATCAGATGGCCGAGCGCGCCGCCAGCGCAGTGTGGAGTGGGGACCTGTTCACCGGCAACGGCACGGTTACGGCGTCGAGCAGCGGGCTGTTCACCGACGCCGCGGTGACGTGGGCGTCGCGCACCGAGAGCCCGGGGGGCAAGACCAGCCCCGAGGAGCTGATCGCTGCGGCCCACGCCTCGTGCTTTTGCATGGCCTTCTCCAACGAGCTGAGCTCGCGGGGCCACGTGCCCACCCGCCTGGCGGTGGACGCCACGGCGACCTTCGCCGACGGCAAGGTCACCACGATGATCCTGGAGGTGGCGGCCGAGGTGCCCGACGCCGACGACACTGCCGTGTCCGAGGCCCTGGCTGCGGCCGAGCAGTCCTGCCCGGTCTCCAATGCCCTGCGGGGCAACGTCGAGATCGAGGTCGTCAAGAAGTCAGGCTGAACGACCCGGTGCTACCCGGCGGCCGGCCTCGCAGGGAGCCGGGAGATCAGCCACGCCACGCTGTCGTCGGCGGACATGGCCTGTTCCCACCCTTCGAGGAGGCGCTCCACCTCGGCGCCGTCGGGGATGACCGCCAGCATCCGCACGCCCAGGTGGTCGGTCTCCACCGGAGCCGAGACGATGTCGCCGAACGGGTCCGACCACACCATGGGCGGGTCGTCCTGCATCACGTAGAGCTCGCCGGTGTCGGCGATCCAGTTGAGCTCGTAGCGTCGTCCGTGGGCGTCGTGCCAGTCCTGCCCGAACTGCAGCTCGTCGGAGGTCCGGCGGCCTTCGTCGGCGTCATAGAACTCTTCGATGTCCAACGGTGCTCCTGCTCGTCGAGATGTGGGCGTCAGGTTTTCGCCCTGACACTATTGCTCTACTGTCGGGGCCCGGCGGCCGGGGCCCGGCGGTCTGGGCTCTGCGGTCTGGGCTCCCGCCGGGCGCCGGTAGGCTGGGCCGTTCCCATGCTTGATCCCGCCATCCGAAACGTCGCCCTGGTCGCCCACGTGGACCACGGCAAGACCACCCTCGTCGACACCATCCTGCGCCAGACCGGCACCTTCGCCGCGCACGCCGCGGTGGTCGACCGCGTCATGGATTCCAACGACCAGGAGCGGGAGCGGGGGATCACCATCCTGGCCAAGGCGGCCTCGGTGCACTGGCGGGGCACCAAGATCAACCTGGTCGACACGCCGGGCCACGCCGACTTCGGCGGCGAGGTCGAGCGGGCGCTGGCCATGGTCGACGGCGTGCTCCTCCTCGTCGACGCGGCCGAGGGCCCGCTGCCCCAGACCCGCTACGTGCTGTCGAAGGCGGTGGCCGCCGACCTGCCCGCCGTGGTGGTGCTGAACAAGGTCGACCGGTCCGACGCCCGCCCAAAGGAGGTGCTCGATCAGAGCTACCAGCTGTTCAGGGACCTCGAGGTGCCCGACCACCACATCGACTTCCCCATCATCTCGGCCGTCTCCCGCCAGGGCCGGGCCATGGAGGGCGTCGGCTACCCCGACGACGACGCCACCCTGGCGCCCCTGCTCGACGCCATCCTGCACACCGTGCCCGCGCCCATCGGCGACCCCAACGCCCCCCTCCAGGCCCTGGTCACCAACCTCGACGCCTCCGACTACCTGGGGCGCCTGGCCATCGGCCGGGTCATGCGGGGGACGCTCCGGGCCGGCCGCCCCGTGGCCCTGGTCACCGCCGGCGACTCGCCGCCGCCGCCGCGCAAGCCCGCCCAGCTCCTGGCCGTCGACGGCCTCGATCGGACCCCGGCCGACGAGATCGTGGCCGGCGACCTGTTCGTGCTGGCCGGATTTCCCGAGGTGCAGATCGGCGACACCCTGGCCGACCCGGCCGACCCCGACCCCCTGCCCCGCCTCACGGTCGACGAGCCCGTATTGCGCATGACCTTCGGGGTCAACACCTCGCCCTTGGCCGGGAAGTCCGGGCGCTACCTAACCTCCCGCCACCTCCGCGAGCGTCTGGCCCGCGAGGTGCTCGGCAACGTGGCCATCCGGGTGGAGGAGACCGACTCCCCCGACGTCCTCCAGGT
>JBPCJV010000345.1:0-8250 GCA_051004925.1 Acidimicrobiales bacterium
TATCCCCAGGTTTGGACAACTATTTTAAGGTGGGAGACATTAGTTCCATGTCCTCCTGGCAGTGCCGTTCCGGGAGCGGCAGTTCCTCGGCGGCCTGGGTCATGCGCACTTCGGTGTGGCAGATCGAGCAGCGGTAACGCAGGTTCACCTTGCGCATCTCCCAGGGCGGGGGCGGCTCGTTCGGACGGGCCAGGGCGGACAGCACCAGCATGCCCACCCGCATAATGGCCACGAAGACCACGATGGCCAGGCCGAGCTTGAGCAGGAACCACGCCATCGGCCCGTCTACCCCAGCCGCTCGACGACGAGGGCGTTCGCCGTGCCGCCACCCTCGGCCATGGCCTGCAACCCGTACCGTCCGCCGTTGCGCTCCAGGCCGCCGACGAGGGTGGCCAGCATCCTGGCTCCCGAGCAGCCCAAGGGGTGGCCGAGGGCGATGGCACCACCGTCGGCGTTGACCCGATCGGGGTCGAGGGGGTGCTCGGCCGCCCACGCCAGCGCCACCGCGGCGAAGGCCTCGTGCACCTCGGCCCGGTCGATGCGGTCGAGCTCCAGCCCCGCCCGTTCCAGCACCGCGGTCGTGGCCGCCGCCGCGCCGGTGAGCATGGTCACCGGGTCGACCCCCACGACGGAGAAGGCCACGAACCGGGCGCGGGGCACCAGGCCCAGGCGGGCCGCCGCCTCCTCGCTGGCCACGAGCACGGCGGCGGCCCCGTCGGAGGCGGGCGCCGAGTTGCCCGCGGTGATGCACCCGCCGGCGCGGAACGTGGGCTTGAGGGCGGCCAGCTCCTCGAGCGTGGTGCCCGCACGGATGCTCTCGTCGACGGTGAACTGACGCTTGGCCCGGCGGTGGTCGACGGTCACGGGCACGATCTCGCCGTCGAAGGACCCCGCCGCCGTGGCCGCGGCGGCACGGACGTGGCTGCGCCGGCTGTACGCGTCGAGCTCGGGGCGCGACAGGCCGTACCGCTCGGCCAGCGCCTCGGCAGCGACGCCCTGGGGCACCAGGCCGCCCGCGGGTTGGTAACGCTGCACCATCCGGGGCCCGAACGGCACGCCCGGGCCCTTCACCATGGTCGTACCCAGGGGCACCCGGCTCATCGACTCCACCCCGCCGGCCACCACCAGGTCGTAGGCGCCGGCCGCCACCCCCTGGGCGGCGAAGTGCACGGCCTGTTGCCCCGAGCCGCACTGGCGGTCGACCGTGGTGCCTGGGACCGAGTCGGGGAACCCGGCCGCCAGGGCCGCGTTGCGGGCCACGTTGAGGCCCTGCTCGCCGGTCTGGGACACGCAGCCGAGAATGACGTCGTCGACGAGGGCGGGATCGATGCCGTTGCGCTCGACCAGCGCGTCCAGCAGCGCGGCGGCCAGGTCGACGGGGTGCCACCCGGCCAGCTTCCCGTTCCGGCGACCAAGGGCGGTGCGGACGACGTCGACCACGACTGCGGTGCCCATGGTTTCCCAGTGTGCCAGTGCCCAGTGTGCCAGCCGTCCCGGTGTTGGCCGCTGCCGGGTGCGACGACGCCTACGCTGCGGCGGAATGGGTGACCTGCAGACCTGGGAGACCGCCGGTCGCGTCGCCGTGTTCGTCGCCGGAGTGGCGGTCACCCTCGCCACCCTGGGGTCGGCCGTGCGCACCGTGGTGCTGCCCCGCGGCGTCCAGGCCAAGCTGGCCACGGCCGTCTTCCTTACGACCCGGGTGCTGTTCCGCGTGCGGGTGGGCCGGGCCCCGACCTTCGAGCGCCGCGACCACGTCATGGCCGGCTACGGGCCGGTCAGCCTGCTGACCCTGGCCCTGGTGTGGCAGGTGGCCGTGGCCCTCAGCTACACCGGCATGTTCTGGGCCCTGGGCGCCCGCCCCCTGCAGTCGGCGTTCACCCTGTCGGGCTCGTCGCTGTTCACCCTGGGGTTCCAGCACCCCGACGGCCTGGCCATGACCGTCCTGTCGTTCTCGGAGGCCGCCCTGGGCCTCGGACTGCTGGCCCTGATCATCACCTACCTGCCCAGCCTCTACACCGCCTTCTCCCGCCGGGAGGTGTTCGTGGCCCAACTGGAGGTGCGAGCGGGCTCCCCCCCGTCCGGCGCGGAGATGATCGAGCGCTTCCACAACATCGGCTGGCTGGACGACGGGCTGCGCGGCCTGTGGGACCGGTGGGAGGGCTGGTTCCTCGAGCTGCAGGAGACGCACACGTCGTTCCCCGCTCTCGTGTTCTTCCGGTCGCCCCAGCCCGAGCACTCGTGGATCACCGCCGCCGGCGCCGTCCTCGACGGGGCCGCCCTGGCGTCGTCGACGCTCCAGGAGCACGACGCCGACGCCGAGATCATGTTGCGGGCCGGCTACCTGTCGCTGCGTCGCATCGCCGACTACTTCGCCATCCCCTACGACCCCGAGCCGAGCCCGACCGGCCCCATCAGCGTGTCCCGGGACGAATACGACGCAATCTACGACCGGCTGGCGGCGGCCGGGGTGGCGCTGAAGCCCGATCGCGACCAGGCGTGGCGGGACTTCGCCGGGTGGCGGGTGAACTACGACACCGTGCTCATCACCCTGGCCGCCCTGGTGGTGGCCCCCACCGCACCGTGGTCGTCGGACCGCTCGGTCACCAGGTTCCGCCCGACGGTGCTGGGGCGCAGGAAGCCCAGCAACCGAGCGCCGAAGACCCTGCCGCCGGCCCGGTAGGAGGTCTTCGGAAGAATTCCTGTCGGATCGCGTCACCAAACCGCTTCTCGGGCGTCTTGTGGGTGTTCCTCCTCCGAGCGAGTCCGACTGGGGGCGCCCGGGGGAGCGAATCCGGCCCATCCCGCCTCGGTGCGGGTCGGGTCGACGAAGGGGGCGCCCGCTTGCCGCCGTCCCGCCCGTCGTCGGCGACGGGCCGCCCCCTTTCCCGCCCTCGGTGTCCTGTCCTCCTCGGCGGGGGGCTACAGAGTGCCCACGGCGACGCACTCGAGGAGATAGTCGGCCTGACCCTCGTCGTCGTGCCACGAGTCGGTGAAGGCCAGCTCCTCCCAGCCGAGCTCCTCGACGTCGACCATCAACAGGCGGGGGTCGGTCGCCTCGGCGATGGGCTCCACCCGGTGGAAGACGCGCTCGACATACCAGGGACGCTTCAGCCCCCGGTGACTCGGGGCCGCGACGCTGACGCGGAGACGGGCCCGACCGGTGAGCCAGCACCCGACGGCGGCGTCGGGCAGTGGTCCGACGCCGTGCACGAGGATCCCGCAGTCGAGGACCCAGCCTGCCGGCTCCACCGCCACCACGAGAGCAACGACGTCGTACTGACAACCGTCGACCCGCTGAGCGGAGGGCACACTGAGCTCCGCCGCCTTCCAAGAGGCCGAGGATGCCTCCACCGGGAACTCGGCCTGCTGGCCCCGGAAGAAGTCCGGGTAGTGGCCGTCCTGGATGGCTTTCGGGTCGAGGCCGAAGTACCAGCGGGTCAACGGGGTGCCTGGCGACGGGCAGGGGCCCGGCCCCGCGGCTGTCGGGGAGCATCGCGTTCAGGCGTAACCGGGATCGGACGAGTCACCGTCTTGGCCGAGGTCACGGTGAGCTTGGCGCCGTTGTGGGCGATCTCCAGGGGGTCGCCCTCGAGCAGCGAGTAGCGGACGTTGCGGTGGTTGACCTCGACCCTGAGCCGACGGTCGCGGTAGCAGAGGCGGAACGTGAGCCGGGTCAGGCGCTGGGGCAGCCGGGGCGAGAAGGACAGCGATCCGTCGTGGTCGCGCATGCCGCCGAAGCCGGCTACCGCGGCCAGCCAGGCCCCGGCCAACGAGGCGATGTGGACGCCGTCGCGGGTGTTGTGCTGGAGGTCACCCAGGTCCATCAGGGCGGCCTCGCCGAAGTAGTCGTGGGCCAGCTCGAGGTGCCCGACCTCAGCGGCCACGATCGACTGGACGCACGACGACAGCGACGAGTCACGCACGGTGAGGGCCTCGTAGTAGTCGAAGTCGCGGGCCTTGACGTCGCGGGTGAAGGCGTCACCCCGCAGGTAGAGGGCCAGCACCAGGTCGGCCTGCTTCACCACCTGCTTGCGGTACAGGTCGAAGTAGGGGAAGTGGAGCAGCAGCGGGTACTGGTCGTCGGCGGTGTTCTCGAAGTCCCATGGCTGGTGCTCGGTGAAGCCCTCGGCCTGGGGGTGTACCCCGAGGTTCTCGTCGTAGGGGACGATCATGGCCTTGGCCGCGTCGCGCCAGCTGGCCGCCTCCTCGGGATCGACCCCGTACTGCTTGGCATGGTCGCCGCCGCGCTTGACCGCATCGGCCGCGGCCCGCAGGTTCTTCTGGGCCATGAGGTTGGTGAAGACGTTGTTGTCGGCGATGGCGCTGTACTCGTCGGGACCGGTGACCCCGTCGATGCGGAAACGCCCCGCGGCGTCGTGGTGGCCCAGCGAGCGCCAGAGCCGGGCCGTCTCGACGAGCAACTCGAGGCCCACCTCCTCCTCGAACGCCTGGTCGCCGGTGGCGGCCTGGTAGCGCACCACCGCGTCGGCGATGTCGGCGCCCAGGTGGAAGGCGGCGGTGCCCGCCGGCCAGTAGCCCGAGCACTCGGCACCCCGGATGGTTCGCCAGGGAAACGCCGCGCCCTTGAGGCCCAGGACCGTCGCCCGGGCCCGGGCCATGTCCAGGGTGCGGTGCCGCCACCGCAGGGCGTCGCCGGCGGCGTGGGGAACCGTGTAGGTGAGCACCGGCAGGACGAACGCCTCGGAGTCCCAGAAGGCGTGGCCGTCGTAGCCCGGCCCGGTGAGGCCCTTGGCCGCGATGGCCCGCTGTTCGGACCGGGCGCCGGCCTGCAGCACGTGGAACAGGGCGAAGCGCACGGCCTGCTGCAGCTCGGCGTCGCCTTCCAGCTCGACGTCGGCCCTCTCCCAGAAGTCGTCGAGGTAGCCGCGCTGGGAGGCGAGGAGGGCGTCCCAGCCGGTGTGGCGGGCGCCCGCCAGCGCGGCCTCGACCTGGCCCTCCACCGAGGTCAGCGAGCGCCGGCTCGACCAGCCGTACGACAGGAACTTCACGAGGCGCAGGGTCTGCCCGGGTTGCAGCTCGGCGGCCACCGTCACCCGCCCGCGGTCGGCGCTGCTCTCCGACGTGGTCTGGGTGGACTCCGGACCCCGTTCCCCGCTCGGGGGGCCGCTCGGGCACTCGATGAGGTGGTCCATCCCCGCCGCCATGCGCAGCTTGCTGGCCTTGGTCGAGTGCACGAGCGCGGCCCTGGCGTCGCGGTGGAGGTGGTACTCCGAGACCAGCGGCGAGGCCAGGGCGGCGGCGGCGCGCGGATCACTGCGGGCCGCCGTCGACGGCAGCGGCTCGTTGGCCACCAGCTCCGACTGCACGACCACGCTGGCGGGACGCTCCAGCGCCTCGACCTCGTACTGGATGGCGGCGATGGAGCGCTGCACGAACGAGACCAGGCGCACCGAGGAGACCCGTACGGCCTGACCGGCCGGTGACACCCACTCCGTGGTGCGTCGGAGCACCCCGGCACGCAGGTCGAGCACGCGCTCGTGGCTGCGCACCTGCCCGTAGCGGACGTCGAAGGTCTCGTCGTCCACCAGGAGGCGGATGATCTTGCCGTTGGTGACGTTGATCACCGTCTCCCCGATCTCGGGGTACCCGTAGCCGCCCTCGGCGTACGGGAGCGGCCGCTGCTCGCAGAAACCGTTGAGGTAGGTGCCGGGCAGGCCGTGGGGCTCGCCTTCGTCGAGGTTGGCCCGCAGGCCGAGGTGGCCGTTGCCGAGCGCGAACACCGACTCGCTCTGGGCCAGCACGTCGAGGTCCATGCTCGTCTCGCGTACGGCCCACGGCTCGACCGGGAACCCCGGGTGCTGGATCATCGGTCGTCGAGCAGCTCGGCCAGGTCGGACACCACCACCGTCGCCCCATGCGAGCGCAAGGCGTCGGCGTGGCCCACCCGGTCGACCCCCACCACGCATCCGAACCCGCCGGCCCGCCCTGCCTCCACCCCGGCCAGGGCGTCTTCGAACACGGCCGCGGTCGACGGTTCCACCTTCAGCGCCCGGGCGGCGGCGGCAAAGGTGTCGGGCGCGGGCTTGCCGGCGAGGTGGTCGCGCTCGGCCACCACGCCGTCGATGCGGACCTCGAAGAACTCCTCGATTCCCGCCGACTTCAGCACGTCCTGGCAGTTGGCACTCGACGACACCACGGCCCGGTGAAGACCCGCCTCGCGGACGGCCTGCAGGTAGCGCACCGATCCCTCGTACACCTTCACCCCCTGCTCCTCGAGGAGAGCGAGGACCAGTTCGTTCTTGCGGTTGCCCAGACCCCTGACCGTCTCCGCGCTCGGGGGGTCGTCGGAGTCACCCTCGGGCAGGTGGATGCCGCGGGACTCGAGGAACGACCTGACCCCGTCGTAGCGGGGCTTGCCGTCGACGTACGACCCGTAGTCGGCGGCCACGTCGAAGGGCACGAACGGTTCGCCGTTCTGCTCCGACCGCCGGCGCAGGAAGTCGTCGAACATCTGCTTCCAAGCCGAGGCGTGGACGCTGGCCGTGTCGGTGAGCACCCCGTCGAGATCGAACAGGCATGCGACGATGCCATCCGCCAGGCCGAGCATGTCGGCAACCTACCCGACCGGCCGCCCACGGCTGGAGCCCGGCCCCCGTCACCTCACCCTCCTGGGGGTTGTCGGGGCCCCCGGTCTCCCCAGCTCGAACGGTGACCGGCCCCGCCCGACCGCCAGGAGGGCGGTCAGTGCAGGTGGACCGGGTCGAGGTCGACGGCTCGACGAGGTTGCGGCGATGCTCGCCCCGGACGGCAACGATCCTCCCCCCGACCTCTGGTCCAGGATTGCGTCGGTCATGGGCACGTAGGGGAAAGTGGGGCGTGATCTGCTTCCGCACCGCCGGCGGAATCCCGCTTCTGTGTCACTCGCTCCTGGCCGCCGCTATCGAACAGGCGCTGGACTTGACGACCCACGACCGAGCAGGCGGGCCGCCGTGGGCCTGTCGCCCGCTCGAGCGGACGCCGCGGCTGCAGGAAACATTGCTCGCGCAGCGGGTAGACACAGCGCGCCAGCCTGCCGTACATACATAAAGGGGGTTTCGCGTCATGTCGCGGCGGTGTCGATCTGGGCGAACCAGCGCCCGCCGGCACTCCATGAGTCCGTAACCTCGAGACCGGCGTCGAGAGCGATCCCGGCGATGGAAGCAGCGCTCACCACCGTCCAGTCGAACCATGGCCCGGTCGCAGCGTGGTGGTGGAGGCGTGCTCGCTCGGTCGCACTTGCGGTCCCCGGGGGGTCGAGTTCCACAAGGATCCGTCCGCCGGGCCGCAATACCTCCTTCACCCGGACGAGAAGCGCGACGGGGTCACCGCCGATGCCGATGTTGCCATCGAGCAGCAGGGCCGTCCCCCACGAGCCCTCGCCTGTGACCGTGGCGAAGATCGAGCCTTCGACAACTGCGGCTCCCCGTGAACGGGCCAGGCGCACCGCGGAGGGCGTCACGTCGAGACCGAGACCGTCGATTCCCCGGCCGGCCAGCGCCAGAAGATGGCGGGCCGGGCCGCAGCCGATGTCGAGCACCGGGGCCACCACGCGGTCGAGCAGACGTTCGTCCTCGCAGGTCGTCGGTCCGATCCAGCGCCATCCGTCTCCGTCGACGACGTTTCCTCGTTCGTTGCGCAGGCAGAGCGGACGGGATACTCCCCCCGGTATGGGCGTTGCCACTCCCGGACGTGCCGCGGTGTCGCTCACCCGATGCGGGCCATGACCCGATGCAGGCCGGTGGCGCCTTCGGGCCCGCTTGTTCGGTCCTTGGCGATCTGCAACGCCCCGGTGCCATCGGTGGCCCGCACGACCAGGCGGTGATCGCCCGGACGGTTCGGGGTCCACACATAGCTCCACAGCGTCCAGGTCAGGCGGGAGCCGGAATAGTCGACGGTGGCGGGCTGCCAGCTGGCACCATCGTCGACACTGACTTCCACCTTCGTGACGCCCCGATCACCGGCGAAGGCCGTTCCTCTCAGCATCACCGGGGCCATGGACAATGGTCGGTCGAAGGTGGGCGAGGTGAATCGAGACTGGGTCTGGACGACGAAGTCCGGGCCCCAGCCCTGGTTTTCGTAGAAGCCCTGCTCATCGGTGGCCGACAGGTTGATACGGTCGATCCACTTGACGTTCTTCTCGCCGTACAGGCCGGGGACGATGATGCGGACAGGGAAGCCGTGGCGCTGGGGGAGTGGCTCGCCGTTCATCTCGTAGGCGACGAGGGTGGTCGGGTCCATGGCCTTGGCCAG